>JAITFN010000066.1 GCA_031281345.1 Candidatus Fibrimonadaceae bacterium | reverse complement strand
TTTATCAAATTGCCTATAACAGGATTTTCTTTTCTTGCCCATTCATTCAATTCTTCTTGTGCTTTTTTGAACAGATACTCTATATTCTCAAAATTCCCTATCAACTTGAATTGATTGCGGACATCCAAAAGAGAGTTGTTTATCGGAGTAGCTGAGAGCATTAAAACTTTTACATCGCTATTCTTTTGTAAAATATGTTCCAATAGAAACTTATATCTGCTGCCCTTGTCGTTTCGCAGATTGTGACTTTCGTCTATCACAAAAAGCTTGGGGTCTTCATTTGTCAAAAACTTTAATTTATCGCTTAATCTATCTTCGTTTAAATCCGTGTGGAATTTAATCATATAGTTAAACTCGTCTTTTTCAAATATAGAACCGCTGTTTACCTTGTATTGTTCCCAGTTATATTCCAATTTTTTAGGAGCAAGCACTATGATTTTCCGACCCTGTTTTTGGTAGTATTTAATAACAGCAAGAGCGGTAAAGGTTTTTCCCAAGCCAACTGCATCTGCCAGAATAGCACCATTTTTATTCTCCAGCATTTTAATCAGGCTCATCACGGCTTTTCTTTGAAAATCAAATAATGCCCTGTAAATTTCAGAATTTTTCAATTTCTGTTCAATTTTTTCCTGTAAAAACTCTTCAGGCAAAAGCTCCGCCAAAATTTTCATATAAATATCGTTTGGAGTATATTCTTTGAAAATCTTTGAGATTTCGTCTATAAATTTTTGTTTTGCATTATGAACTTTTTCACTATTATTCCATAAACTATTAAACCAGTTTGCAAGTTCTTTGTACTCGTTATTGCTTCCCGTATTACCTATATTCAATTCTACATTGCTGGTTTTTCTTTTTCCTATGCCGGATTCCGTCAAATTTGAACTGCCCGTTATATAAAAATTATGCCTGTCGTCAAGGGCTTTCAGCAAAAACATTTTTGCGTGGCAAAAATTTGGCTCGGATGTTTTGACTTCGACTTTATTTTGCTTCAAAAAATTTACCGTATCATCTGCTATCTTCTTTAATTTAAGAGCATTTTCTATGCCAATATCTTGGTTCAGCAAATCAATTTTTACAATCTTGTCATCAGCTCCACTGGCGATTCCTCCCCAAACAAAACGGAATTTGTCAATTTTATTGTTAAAATTTTCGTTAAGCCAAGCTAGTGCACCAATTGTAAAATAGCCTGTTACAATATCCATTTCACCTGCTTCGGAGTATTTTTCCAACCATTGAAAAACAGTCTTGTCGTGGCTATTGTCTAATAACATAAAAAGTCCTTTAAAAGAAAATTAAACTATGCAATGAATATAGAATATTTCAATGAAAACAGCATCTACCGTCAGATTGCTTGATTGAGTTGATAACCTGTGATTTGAAGGCTAAACCTTATAATAAAGAAAAATGAGGTTATATATGGACATAAAAAAAGATTTCCAGCAGCGGCACCCTAGGCGTAGAATTTACGATACTAAACTGAAAAATGTAAATTCACCAATAGAGGAAAATTTGACATTCATACCAAAAATAACTATATTTATGGTATAAACGTCAAGGGTCATGCTATGAAAAATTACTCAAAACTCGTCAAATTAGCCAAAAACGGCTTAATAAGGACAAAAGATGTTTCTGCCGCAGAAATCGGGCGTGATTATTTACGATATGCGGTGGAGGATGGTGTTATAGAGAATATCGCACACGGGGTTTATCTATTGAAAAATGAGTTGGAAGACAGAATGTTCATCTTTCAGTTAAAAAACAGCAAGCTCATATTTTCCTCCTATACGTCAGCTTATCTGCTAGGTTTGACAACGAGGGATTCCGATGTATTTTCTGTTTCGGCACCATTGGGTTACAACAACCCTAAACTACTGCATACTCACAATGTTGTGAGAGAGAAAAAAGATGCCTATGGTTTGGGCTTGTCCAAAATCAATACTGCATTTGGAAACACTGTGAAAACCCACGATGCTGAAAGAACTATTTGCGATCTATTCAGCCCCAAATACACCGGAGACAAGTTTGTGCAGGTAGAAGCATTGAAGAACTACATACAATCGGCTAATAAAGATTCGGTCAAGTTATTTGAGTATGCAAAGATACTCGGCATCTATAACGAATTGAAAATACGAATTGAGGTGCTGTTATGAAAACATCTCTGCAACTGAAAAATTTGATAAACAACAAGGCAAAAAAGTTCAATCTCAATCCGCAAACGTTATTGAACCGCTTTTTTATGGAGCGATTTTTGGAACGCATATCCATAAGCAGGTATAAAAATAACTTCGTGCTGAAAGGAGGGATACTCATATCTTCTATGGTCGGCATTGATTCCAGAATGACAAAAGATATGGATTTAGTGATTCAAAAACTTCGGCTTGATGAAAATGTTATAAAAGGCGTTTTAGAGGAAATCATTGCCATTGAAATTGATGACGCCACAAAATTTACGCTACTCGGCTTAGTTCCGATTCGTGAAGGTGCCGATTATCAGGGGTTTAAAGCAAGGCTTGATGTTGCATTTGACAAAACAAGAACAGGGATTCAGATAGACATTACCGCAGGCGACAAAATAACGCCCAGCGAGATTCGTTATAGCTATCACCTTCTTTTGGAAAACAGAAGCATTGACATAGCATCTTACCCGATAGAAACGATACTATCGGAGAAAATAGAGTGCATACTATCAAGAAGCGTAGCGAATACGAGAATGAAAGACTATTACGACTGCTATATACTGTCAAGGCAGCAAGAGAAGCCAATCAATTATGAGACATTGCTTTTGGCTTTGAAAAATACGGTTAAGGCGAGGAAATCAGAGCCTGTCCTTGAAAACGTGGATAAAAACATTGAATTGATAAAGAACGATGACGCAATCAAACGCTCTTGGCTTGCCTACTCCAAACAATTTGCTTATGCAAGCGGTATATCTTTTGAGGAAGTTGTTTTGGAATTGGAAGCATTGCTAAAAAAAGTAGAGGTGTTTTAATTATTTTTTCCATGCTTTCCATATTTATACCTTATGAATAATATAGGGTCTATTTCTCTTTTCTTTTAAAATTTTGTTCGTTTTGACCGTATGAAGAGCAAACTCTAAAAGCTTCTGCTCTAGAAAGCAACTGTTCAATATTATATTCGGAAGATTTACAACACTGGCAAGTTATAAATGATTTGTTGAAAAACTTCGGTTTATGGGTATGCAGAATATTTCACCTAAACCAGACCCTTCCCCCGTTTCCTAGTATTGAAAAAAAATGCTCCCTATACCTTAACACGAGGCTTCTTTTCTGGTTTTTTTCTTGATGTTATCCAATCACTTATCGCCGTCATTTTATCAAAGTATTCTTTATGCAATTCATTGATTTTTTTCTTGTATTTCTCTCTTTGATCCTCCAAAGATTTCGGATCCGACAATTTGGTCAAATAGGCTTTGTCTTTTTTTAACCTAAGCCATATTGTCGACTCGCCGATTCCGTATAACGTAGCCATTGTCTCAATAAGGGCTGTTTTGCTATCCGTATCTTTATATCTAGCCATGTCTTGATACTCCTCTAAGTTAGAGTACAATTATAGAAAATTTCAAAACACACAAAACACTGATTTCGGCTCAAAAATGCTGATTCTTTGAAAATACTTAAAACACGATCATTGGTTAAGCTTATTCTTGGTGGGCTTTCGTTATCATTGTTTAAAGGAGAAAAGCCGAAAATCCTTGGAAAAGAGTAGGCAAAAAACGTTAACCGAAAGGAGTAACCATGTCTAAAATAAAAGATGATGATGGAAAGGGTCTCGTAGTACCTAAGAACTACGAAACGTCTTTATACGGTTCTTTTAGCCCAGAATTCGCTGAGAGGCTAGTTAACAAAACCGCTGAACTTATATACAATGGAGTGAGCGAAGCGGAAGTGGAAACCAAATTGAAAGAATATTTGGACAAAAAAGAGCTTGCTTACGAGCAAACCACAATAGATGAAATTATTAGGCAAGGCTCATACATAGCCCCAAAAATGCCTTTATTGATAGATGCCAAAATAGTGGAAGGCTCTGTATGTGGCCTAATTGGGAAAGATTCTCCATACCGAGGGGATAACCTATTCTCTAGAAGCAGAAATCTTCGCTTGCCTAATAGAATATCCAAAATGACTATGCGTCCGCTCGGATGGATTGAGGAGATTAAAGATCAAATGTTGGAATATCATTACATTCCTTGCTTCCATGAAGGAGAAACTTCCATATTCGACTTGCTTGAATGGAGAATTCTTAGCAAGGACGAAATGAAAGTCCTATTTTCTCAATTCGAAATTGTGATTAATAAAAAACCAATATCTATTTCAGAAAAGCAATGCATAATGGCTTGGTCGGGTGATGGAATTCCAACAACTTGTTTCAAAATAGATAAAAACCCTAGACTAATTGAAGAAGACGATAATGGAAAAATAACCTTGAACTCGTTCAAAGGATTTCCATATTCTTATAGAAAAGATATATTCGTTTCATCGAGGATGAGACGTTTTGCGTGGAACTTCTACAAGAATTTCGTGCATTATCTCATAGCCAACAAAGATACTGAAGTGGCAGATAAAGTCACAATGTTCATAGCCCAAGCATTCCAAGAGCCTCAGATAAGACCGAAATATTTGCTAGACCTTCACTCCGGTGAAGGAACTGGCAAAGGATGGTTATTCGAGTGTCTTCTTCTAAGCTTGTGCGGAAAAGAAATATTCAAGTCCGAAAGCGATCCCAGCAAAGGATCAAGTGTGGAATCCAATACATTCCTAAAGGATTCTTTGTTTCTTAGGCTATCAGAGGGTTCAATCAAAAAAATTGGACCTTCATTGAAGGAAATGATAACGGGCGAGCATATTGAAATAAAGCGAAAATACGTCACCGGAACCAAAAACATAAGCCCTATAACTAGAATCATAGCTGACACCAACGATGTGAAGTCAATAGATATCAAAAATCTAGGAACAACAAGGGTGTATGCCGTGAAATGCGTAGATGTCGAGACAAACGAAAAATTGAAGTCAAAGGAGCAAATCAGGTATTATTCCCTAGCTTTTAGAATGGTCAAAAAAGATTGGTTCTTGAAGGCGATATTTGACGAATTAATGGAATATGATATCAAATCCTTCAATAGAGGAAGAGCACCTCACTCAGAAGAATTGGATAGGCAGATTGAGCTAAACGATGATGGGCTTAACGATTTCATAATTGAAGCATCTCAGGATGACAATATTCCCAAATACGTAGCAAAAAAAGGCTTATGGGTCAAATTCTCAGACCTTTTCGAAAAGTACACGAAAACGGGAGGGTCTAGGCTTTCAATGAAAGGATTCAGAACATGGCTCAACGAGAACAAGATAGTAGTGGATAAGATAAGGAACAAAGACAAAATTTTCAACGCAGTGAAAATCCCTAATGTAGCTACATTAGGCAACGAAATTGCCATATCTACCCTTGATTCCACCCATGATGTTTTTGATGAAAGTCAAGAAAAAACATTGTTGGATTGCGATGTGGCAACTAGCAACATTTCAAGCAACGAAATTGAGGATAAAAACTCCTCTTTAGCTCTATTTTCCCATCTTCTATCACTATGTTGCAATGTTGATACTTTTTCTTCTAAAAATGATGAAGGAGATATTAACACTGTACTACCTACTTGTACCACTAGTAAAAGTACTTCTCCGAACAATGTTGCAACTAGTAACATTTCTAAAAGTAGTCTTCCTTCAATAAGTTCTTCTTCAATACTGATGAGGGAAAGTGCGAAAGGGGGATTGCTCGCTGGCTTGCCGAAGGCAGAGTTGGAAGCGGCTGAAAAAGCTAGGAGCAAGTCGAAATTGAAAGACGAAAATGAGGTAGAGATTTTTTGACAAGACCTTGACGATCCAGCGTTTGGCATTTTCTATAGTGCCAAATGTTTGGGATTGTTTTAAAGAACAAAAAAGGCGATATGAGAATGTTCATGATGACCATTGCACAGGTTGTCACGAAGGCGAATGTTCCGAAGGAACACTGTTTACTGAAACAGTTAGCAAAAGCGGAGAGCTTCGTTCTTATTGCAATGGAACTTATTGAGAATGCGGAGGTGTATTATGAAGCAGCTACCTACTGAAATCTTTGAGAAAGTATTCGATGAGCTTGAAAGAATAAGGGGTCAAGCCCAAGGCATAATCAATGATGTAGACCGCCTACAACAATTATTGAATCAAAACCTCGAAGACTATAACTGATTACTCAAATTCCATCCGATTTGGCTATCAAGATTTCGCCATTTCTGTCTTTGATTTCGGGAGTCGGCAATTTGGCTTCGTGAAGCAAAGACCCTACGTTTTTGACTTTTGTGCATAAAGTATCGTAGTGATCTTTTAGAACGGATATATTCGGATCGTTTTCTTTCACCGAATTCATATAAGCGTTGGATGAATCCACAGTGTTGCTTAATTCGTAGATTTCGTTATCTAGACCGTGTTTGTCCTCTATGGGTTTAATCATAGTTTTGATTTTAACCATTAATTTATTCAATTGATTTATGTATGTATTCAATTCGGATGAATCCGCAGTGCTATTCCCACCGAAACTTTTAAATCTCATTTCGGATGCCATACCATTGAATTCCTGTAAGGTCCTATTGAGCAAATAAACTATCTTTTCTAGAACATTTTCAACGGTGTCTGAAGGATTATCATCGAATAACCACTTTTCTTCAAGCTTTATTTGTTCCCGAAGACGTATGATTTCAAGCATCAGTTCTTCAACCGTTGAGGTATCTATTGCATTTCCCATATCATTTAATATAAGAAAGTCCAGCCAAATTACAGCCTATACCAATAGCTTCAAATCTTGGTCAATGTTTTTCTATTTTCTTTCCGACAAATTTTGATTGAAGTCTAAGAATTTGCTAAAAATATGCTAAGAATGTGCTAAAACGATTCGCTTTCTATAGGAAAATCCTTTGAAAGTAATCGGAATAGCGAGATTCGAACTCACGACCTTCTGCTCCCGAAGCAGACGCTCTACCAGGCTGAGCTATATTCCGAAATTTTGTGTTAATATAGAAAATTGTTTAATAAGGCAATGCGGTATTTACTATATTTGCAATAAATAAAAAATAGGAGAGAACATGACAGCAACAATAATTGCAATTATAATTGCAATACCAGTACTTATAGTTATTGGCTTGTACAATTCAATGATAAAATTGCGCAATAATAGAGAAAACGCATTTGCCGATATTGATGTTCAATTACGACAACGCCACGACCTTATTCCCCAACTGGTGGAAACCGTACGCGGCTATGCAAAGCACGAAAGCACAACTTTACAGGCTGTTGTAGAAGCTCGCAATGGAGCTAGGCAAGCAACCTCTATTGACGAAAAAATCGCAGCAGAAAACAAGTTAAGTTCTGCCTTGCAAGGATTAAAAGTGACCATTGAAAGTTACCCAGACCTAAAGGCAAATCAAAACTTTATGCACCTGCAAGAGGAAATTGCCGATGTCGAAAACAAACTTGCCGCAAGCCGCCGCTTTTTCAATTCTGCAACCAAGGAATACAACAACAGCATTCAAACATTCCCGGCAAATATTGTTGCAGGAGCCTTCGGTTTCCGTAAAGAAACATTTTTTGAACTTGGAGCAGAGAGGGTTGTTGTTAGCGAAGTACCTAAAATTCAATTTTAATTTTCAAAAACTGATTTATGGAATATGTAGGCATAGCCACTCAGCAGTCGCGCAATAATCGAAAATCGATTATGCTTTTGGCAAGTTTCCCCTTGCTTTTATTTGCTCTGTTATATGTCGGCTGTTTATTATGCTACATACCAGAAAGCAATTTAACGGCTGAAAAATTTTCTCCGGCAATAATATTTTTTTATCTGTTTCCTCGCTTTCTAGTTATCGCCATTGTGTGGTTCATAATTGGTTATTTTATAAATGTTCATCTAATGACACTTGCAGTTGCCATCGCTTTGTCGTACATCGGTTGTGTTGTTTTGATATTCATAAAAAGCAATCACAATGTTTATTTACTTGCAAATGATTTATTTTTTATGCTTTTGCCTTATGTTGCAATTGGTACGCTTATATGGTTTATTGTGGCTTATTTCGCCAATGTATATATTATCGACAAAGCTACTGGCGCTTGTGCTTTGACGCGAATGGAAAATAAAAGGGTATATAATCTTGCAGAAAATCTTTGCATATCTTGTGGAATGGAAATGCCAAAAATTCATATTATTGAAACCTCTGCCTTGAATGCTTTTGCAAGCGGAGTGAGTTCAAACTCTTATACGGTAACTCTTACTCGCGGTATTATCGATACGTTGGATGACAAGGAACTAGAAGGGGTAATAGCTCACGAACTCACACATATTCGCAACAATGATGTTAAAGTACTCATAATTTCCATTGTGTTTGTTGGATTTTTTGATTTACTTGCAGAATGTTCCAAACGTGCTTTATTTTCTTCTGGCAAGCGTAGTAGCAGGAGTAGAAAAAACAATGGCTCAGGAATTTTATTAATAATAGTTATTGTATTGGTTCTTGCAATCGTAGGGTATGGTATTTCTATATTGATGCGTTTTGCAATTAGCCAAAACAGAGAATATATGGCAGATGCCGGAGCAGCGGAATTAACTAAAGACCCAAGAGCATTGGCAAAAGCTTTGCGTAAAATCGCTGGACATTCCGCAATGCTTGGAATGCAAAATGAATCCGTTGCCCAGTTGTTCATTGAAAATAAACCAGAAAGAAGATTTTTCGCAACACATCCCCCAATTGAAAGCCGCATTGCTATACTGGAGCAGTTTTGATATGCAAGAAATAATAGACGTTTGCGATTCCAAAGGTAACTATACAGGGCAAAAGTTGCCGAGGAGTGAAATTCACAAAAACAAATTGTGGCACAGAACGGTTCACATACAAATTTTTGATTTTGACAAACGCACCCTTTTCCAGCTAAGATCTAAGGATAAAGATTCATTCCCAAATAAATTAGACATAAGCGCGGCTGGGCACATAAGTTCTGGCGAAAAAATAATAACAGCAGCACTCAGGGAATTGGAAGAGGAACTCGGTTTGCGGCTCGAAGAAAATCGATTGGAATACATAAACGATTCCGCCAGCGAGCATGTTATGCCAAATGGCGATGTTGACCGCGAAATACAGAGCTTTTTCATAGCGAAAATCACCGAAAACGAAAAACTTATGCTTAAAATTCAGGAAAGCGAGGTACAAAAAATAGTTTGGTTCACAGGGCCAGAATTGAAACAGGCTTTGCGCGAAAATGCAGAAGATTTTACCCCTAATGAAGAGGAGTATGAGATTATTTTAAATTTACTATATTAATGTAAAATTAGGAGACAAATTATGGCAGAAAATAGGCGAATAGGAATTGGTGAATTTGTGCGTAATACTATTAGTCTTAATGACGTTGGATTTGAAAAAGCAATGCGCGTGGACAACAAAGATGATGATATAAATGATATAGATATAATTGTTTTAACAAAGGATGCAATAGAGATTTATGAAAGAAGTTAAATTTGATGAAATTTGGAACAATGTTATAAAGCCTATACTAGGGTATAAACTTTCAGATGAAAGCCATCTGTTTTATTTAATGGACGCCTCAAACAATAAATCTGATATGCGCCGCAATATGGAATCTTGGTATAACTCTTCCAAAGACAAAATCAAAGCAGAGTTTATGCGACAATCCAGCAAGAAGTTTGACCGCCACAAGGTTTGCGCATGTATATTCAAAGCCATTGTTGAAGTGAAAATCCTCAAAATCAAGAAAGGCTCTGCGGAAAAGGAGAGACTTATCAATACTGAAATGGCATTCCTAGTTGCTTGCGTAGTTCTCTCTTCCTTTATGCTACACGATGCCAAGAAAGCCTCGTCAGATCTTGAAGATTTTTTGAATAATCGCAAATTACCTTGCTTTCCAGAAATCAAAAACAACGATTCACACGATTCTTATGTAGTTCAGACTATAAAGGCTTTATGCTACGACCAAAAGCAAGGACATTTAAGCATTCTAGCTCTTGCAAATATATTCTGCTTGCTGGAAATGCACACAAAAGCGTTTTACTCAAGAGACCTTGCCCACATCCACCAGCAAGTGCGGAAAATAACCGCGCATCACGAACAGATCTTCAAATCTACCCCAAAGTCTTCTTCTCAAACTCATTAATGAAAGCAACCAGAGCCTCAACGCCATCTATTGGCATAGCGTTGTAAATGCTTGCCCTAAAGCCGCCAACTGAACGGTGACCTTTCAACTGCTCCAAACCTTTCTCTACAGCGATTTTCAAAAAGTCTTTTTCCAAAGACTCTTTTTTATCTGCGGCAACAGCTTCTTCTTTGAACACAAAGGGAATATTCATTGTTGAGCGGTCTTCTTTTGCAGCCGTGCCTTTGAATAGTTTTGAATTATCCAGAACATCGTAAAGCAGATTGGCTTTTTTGGCATTTAGTTTTTCCATTGCGGCAACGCCACCGAGATTTTTTAACCAATGCAAAACTCTGTTCATAACATAAATGGAAAATACTGGCGGGGTGTTGAACATACTTTTTTCTGGAATATGAGTGCGGTAATCCAACATTGTTGGAATATCACGTTCCACCTTGCCCAAAATATCGCTCTTCACTATAATGGTTGCCACGCCAGCAGGCCCCATATTTTTTTGCGCACCTGCATATATAAGCCCAAATTTGGAAACATCTATTGGCCTGCTCAAAATATCGGAACTCATATCGCTAACCAAATAAGTGTTCGCTTTTGGAAATTCCTTCCATTGCGTTCCGTAAATGGTGTTGTTGCTCGTTACGTGCAAATAAGTTGCGCCGGATGTTTGCTCAAAGGTTTTGGGAATGTGGTTGTATGTAGAATCTTTGGAAGAGCAAACCACATTTACTTTGCCGAATTTTTTTGCCTCTTTTAAAGCCTTGCTTGCCCAAAGGCCTGTGTCTGTGTAGTCTGCAACGGAATTTGCTCCGAGCAAATTTATTGGAACCATGCAGAATTGAAGTGATGCTCCACCACCTAAAAATAAAATCTCATAACCTGCTGGTATTGAGAGCAATTCTTTCAAAAGAGATTCTGTTTCTGCAACCATACCCTCTATGGGCTTGGTACGGTGGCTCATTTCCAAAATGCCGATTCCGGTACCTGCGAAATCTGTAATGGCCGCTTTCGCTTCTTCTGTTGCTTGCTTGGGAAGAATGCTAGGACCAGCGCTAAAATTATACACTGTTTTCATAGGGATAAAGTAGTAATTTCCACGTTTTCAATGATAATTTCCTCTTTTGGCTTGTCTCTGCTATCGGTTTTTGACTCTGCAATGGAATCTAAGGTGCCAAAACCTTCGTAAAGCTGTCCAAAAACTGTGTAGCCTTCGTGTGAATGTCCGTCTGGAGGGTGGTCTAAAAAGTGTGCGCCGTCTTCTGCGTGAACAATAAAAAACTGGCTGCCTATGGAATTTGGTGCACTGGTTTTTGCCCAAGAAAGAGCACCTCTAATGTGCCTCAAGCGAGGGTCGTAAACATCGCCTATATTCTCGCCTTCGCCAGCAGCAGCGTGACCTCCGGTGCCGTTTTTATTTGTGAAATCGCCACCTTGTATCATAAAATTTTTTATGACTCTGTGAAAAGGAACATTGTTGTATTTACCTTGCCTCGCAAGCTCAATAAAATTCTCTGCCGCTACCCCCACAAGCTCTGGAAACAAACGAAGTTTCATTTGCCCCTTGTTTGTGGTAATAATGGCTATGGTTTCGCCGTTTTGCGGCTCATCGGTTTGATGGAAATCAGTCATGGAGAGAATTTAGAAATTTCTCCAACTCCTCTGGCAAAGCCGCCTCCACCTTTACTCTCTCCCCCTTCCAACTAAACTCCAAAAGCGCAGCGTGCAAAAAAAGTCTAGAAAGCCCAAACTCTTTTTTTATTTTCCTATTAAAGGCAAAATCTCCATATCTTGAATCACCCAAAAGCGGATGTCCTTTTTGTGCAAAGCTAATTCTTATTTGATGCTTATGCCCCGTTTCCAAACCCACACGCACCAAATCGCATTCCTCAAATTTTTTTTCCACAACCCAATTAGTTTCAGAAACTCTATCATCGCCGGGAAGTTGCATACTTATTTTTCCTTTCTTTTGCGGCAAATGCCCTTTCACCAAAGCTAAGTATTCCTTCTTTATTTTTCTTTCTCTAATAATATTCCCAAACTCACGCGTAGCCTGCCCAGAAAGAGCCGCTATTAGCAAGCCCGATGTTTCTTTATCCAAGCGATGCACCAAAGCAGGCTTAAAATCAATGCCCTGTTCCTCTGCCCAAATTTCAAGCATTCCAACCAAACATTCCTCTTCTTTTACACCGCTACCAGATTGACTGGCTATGCCGCAAGGTTTGTTGAGAATTGTAAAATCTGAATTTTGAAAAACAAAACACAGCTTTTCTTTTGCATAAGTTTTTACCTGCTCAAAAGTCACTTTTTTTTGAACTTGCGGTAAATTCTCATAAATTTGCACCGCATCATTTTCGCACAGCATTTGAGCGGCTTTCCCCACTACCCCATTCACCCTCACCTTTTTTTTACGTATAACAGAAAACAGCAAACCGAGTGGCGCAACCGGAAAAGCCTTGCGCAAAAAACGGTCTAGCCTTTGCCCCGCATTATGTTTGTTGATTGTTATGGATAGCACTTTTGTAAATTACAAAAAATGGACTGTATAAAGAACATTGTCATCTGCGGTGGGACTCACGGGAACGAGCTAACGGGCGTGTATTTGGCAAAAAAGCACGGCTGGCTTTTGGCAAACCAAGCGGCAGCAGCGGCTTGCCGCAGATATATAGACAAAGATTTGAACAGGTGTTTTGCGTTATCTAATTTGAACGACAACGACAACGCTTTGGAATCCGCACGTGCAAGAGAAATCAACGCTTTGCTTGGGAAAAAAGGAAGCGAAAATGCACCGGATTTTATTTTGGATATACACAACACAACTGCAAATATGGGCGTAACTCTTATACTCAGTTCCTCAGAACCTGCTCTTTTGCAAATCTCTGCAATAATTGCAAACGAATTTTCAAACATACATATTTATTTGCAACCCGAAAAAAGAGACGAATCTCCGTATTTGGGTACAATAGCCAAAAGCGATGTTTGCATAGAAGCTGGCCCGCAAGCACACGGAACGCTTGATGCGGAACTTTTTTTTAAAGTGGAGAGAGTTGTTTTTCGCTTTTTGGAACTCATAGAGGCTTGGAATAATGGAGCTTTGCCAAAAATAAGCAATTTTGAGACATTCACAGAGATACGAAGCATTGATTACCCAAGAGATTCGGGGGGCAACATAACCGCTATTATACATCCCGCTTTGCAAGGCAAGGATTTTTGCGAACTTAAAAATGGAATGCCTGTATTTATGGACTTTGACGGCAAAGAAATTCTTTGGGAAGGCGAAACCTGCTACCCTGCTTTCATAAACGAAGCCGCATATTATGAAAAAGGAATTGCTATGAGTTTAGCAGAGAGATTTCTACATTCATAATATATGCTTACCCTTAAAAGCAAGCGAGGCCGCAAGGCAGAAACATACATTTGCGCTTATTTGCTGCGCAAAGGTTACAGGTTATTTGCAAGGAATTATAGATATGCTGGCGGTGAGCTTGATATAGTGGCTAAAGATAAAAACGGAGTATGGCTTTTTGTAGAAGTAAAATCTGTTTGGAAAAATTCTTATGGTTCGCCAGACACAAGAGTAAACAAAGAAAAACAGAGAAAAATTTGGCAAACCGCGCTTCACTTTTTGCACAATAACGGCGGGCTTGAGCAAAATTCCCGCTTTGACGTGGCAGCTATGGATTTTAGATTCAAACGTGGTACAATAAGATATTACGAAAACGCTTTTGCAGCCACAAAGATCATTCCAGATTTGAGAATAAAACACGGGAAGGGAAATGCTTACTAAGAGACTTATCATTTGCTTGGATGTTCGTGATCGCAAGGTCACCAAAGGCGTTAAGTTCAAGGGCAACATAGATATTGGAGACCCTGTTGAAATGGGTGCCAAATATAGCAAAGAGGGCGTTGACGAACTTGTTTTTTACGATATAACCGCAAGCGCGGAACACAGGCAATGCGATATTGAAATGGTTAAGGATATTGCAAAAAATGTGTTTATCCCCTTTTCGGTTGGCGGGGGGGTGCGTAATTTAGAAGATATGCATCAAATTTTGCTCGCAGGGGCAGAAAAAGTCAGCATTAACAGCCTTGCCGTATTAAACCCCGAAATAATAACGGAGGGGGCCAAGGCTTTTGGCAACCAGTGCATAGTGCTTGGAATGGATGCGAAGTTTGTGGGGGTTTCCGATAAAATTCCCAGCGGTTATGAGGTTGTTATTCGCGGCGGCAGGGAATTTATGGGCTTAGACGCGGTGGAGTGGGCAAAAAGAGCAGAAGATTTAGGAAGCGGCGAAATTTGCCTGAACAGCATAGATACAGATGGCGTTAAAAATGGCTATGAACTTACAATAACGGAAAAAATAGCCCAAGCCGTGTCAATTCCTGTTATAGCAAGCGGCGGTGCCGGAGAACCAAGCCACATAGTTGAGTTATTCGCAAAAACACACGCAGATGCGGCTCTCATAGCCTCTATGGTTCATTTTGGAACTTACAGCATATCTCAAATAAAAACAGAGATGAAATTCGCAAACATTCCTACACGCTAATTACTATATTACCTCTATTGGTGAGGATTAAATGGCAGTAATGGATGATGACAAAAAAACAGAAGAAGCTCCGGTAGCGAGTTCTTCCGAAGGAACGTCTAGCTTTGTGAAATGGGCCATTGTTGGCCTTATTCTGCTTCTATTTATAGGCATAGAAGTTGGAATAGCCATATTTTTCGTTGGTCAGCTAAAAGAACCAGATTTAGCAAGTGCTAAAATGAAAGAGATGGAAGCGGCAAAGGAAGCGGCAATTAGAGAACAAACCTCTATGGGTGCTACTTTGGCCACTCCCATAGAAATAACCGTAAACATATTCGGCGAAGAAGGTCGCTACCTCAAATGCGGAGTCCAGTTAGAATATGATACCGCAGACGAGCAACTAGGCACGGATCTGGAAGCCCGCAGAGCCCGCATAAAAGACATAATCATAGACATAATGAGTTCTAAATCGCTTTCTGACCTTATGTCAAACGACGGCAAAAAAGCTATAAGAGACCAAATTGTCGGTGCAGTAAATAATATTTTGCCAGAAGAAGTAGGGGGCAAGCCTTTAGGAAAGGTTCGCCGCAGTTATTTTGACTCTTTTGTTATGCAGTGAAGGGTAAAATAAAGTGGGCGACATTCTATCACAATCAGAAATTGATGCAATGCTATCGGGGCTTTCAGCTGCCCCTGCTGCCGCCCCTGCCGCTGCTCCGACCACAGCCTATAGGCCTTTTGCTCCAATGGCGGTTTCGCCTACTGCGAACAAAAAAGTAAATCTCTACGATTTCACACGCCCAGACCGTATTTCAAAAGACCAAATAAGCACTCTGAGGAACTTGCACGAAGGTTATGCTAGGTTGCTCACAACCACACTTACAAGCTTGCTCAGAACAGTTGTGGATATCAGCCTGCAAAATGTGGAACAGCTCACGTATGGCGAAGTGATTAAAAGCATATCCACGCCAAGCTGTATTTATGTGTTTCAAATGGAACCGCTGGAATCAAGCGCAATTTTTGATGTTAGCCCTTCGCTCATATTCATTATGCTAGACCGCTTATTTGGCGGGCAAGGGCGTTCAATAGATTCAACCAACCGAGAAATGACAGATATTGAGAAAACTGTTATATACAAGATAATAGAGCGTTCTCTTGCTGATTTGAAGGTTGTTTGGGAAAACATCGGTATTTTTTCGCCCAAAATCGAAAACTACGAAATAAATCCGCAATTCGTGCAAATTGCACCTCCAGGCGATACCGTTGTTCTGGTAACACTTGAAGTTCGTACTCGCACGGGTTCGGGCTTAATGAGCCTTTGCTTTCCGTTTGTTCTATTAGAATCCATTATAGACAAGTTAAGCGGTGAATCTTGGATATCTGCACAAAAAACAACAACCCAAGAAACCCGCAGAATGGTTGAGCGCGAACTTTCCACCACCAATGCTATGCTCAGAGCAGAAATTGGAGCCACTCAGCTTTCCGTCAAAGATTTTTTACAGCTCAGCGTTGGCGATGTTATGGTTCTAGACAAACTTGCGCAATCCGATTTAACTATGTACATAGAAGACCGTCCAAAATTCTTGGGAAAACCTGGTGTTATAGGCAGGTCAAAATCTTTTCAAATAACAGGCATTATAGACAGAGAGGTGGGAGATGACGATTAACCGAGGTTATTATGGCAGGTGATGGCATATTAAGCCAAGACGAAATAGATTTGCTCACCAAGAGCTTGCTCAGCAGTGGTGATGCTCCGGCGACGGCAGCAGCTCCAGTTGCTGCACCAACGGCCGTTGAAAACACGGCAGAAGCAGCAAGACCATTCTTCAAAGTACTTTGCGAACAAGCATCCAGCGTTGTTACAACCGTGCTTTCCCGTGCCGTTGATTTTCAGCTTCAATGGCTTGTTGCGGGTGAAAATTCCGTTATACCAGATGAATTGACAAGCCAAAGCCTTTACATAGGCGTTGAGGTTAAAAAAGCTGTAGTGGGAAAAATGTTTTTTGCCATAAGCAAGCCAGAGGTGGCAACTCTTTCCGACCTTATGCTCATGGGTTCTGGTCATTCAGATTATACAGACGAACACAAAGATGCGATTTGCGAAATAATAAATCAAATCACAGGTTCTTGCATAACTGTGATGGATTCTCAACTTCATTTGTTAATGGATTTTGGGCAAGCTTCGGTTAGTGATTTTAGCGGAAAAAATGATGATTTCAAAGGTTGCGCAGTTGCAACTGTTTTAGTTAAAATAGAAGAATTCCCAGATAGAAAAATATTAATCGTTTTGGACAGCAGTTTGTTCCCTGCAATAAGATCAAAAATGTCTTCCAAAATGTCTTATGCCAGCGCAGATACAAGCCTTGCAAGTCTTGGACTTTCTTCAACTCCAGCATTTGCTGCACCTGCCCCCAGCGGAGGAGGAGATATTTCTGGCGGTGGCGGCGGTGGAGGTGCTCCAGTTGCAGCTCCTCCTCTTCTTGCACCGCAGCATTCGGGTGGACCTTTTGGCTCCACAGGTAACAAAGCTCTTGATTTGCTAATGGATATTGAATTGCCAATAGTCATAGAACTTGGTAGAACTCAAATGAGCTTAAAGCGAATTTTAGAGCTTGGCCCCGGTGCCATTGTTGAAATGGACAGGCTTGCTGGCGAACCTGTTGATATTTTAATCAACGGAAAAGTTGTTGCGCGTGGTGAAGTTGTTGTTGTTGATGAAAACTTTGGCGTACGCATTCTTGCCCTTGTTTCTCCAGAAGAGAGATTAAAACTTTTGAGATAAAGGCAGATAGCAATGTTAACCTTCCCCGCACAAGATGCTAAAACCCTCGTTCACCTTGCGCTGAACGAGGATGTTCGCACAGGTGATTATACAAGTTTATGGACTTTGCCAGCAGAGCAAGTTCAAACGGCAAAACTCATTGCAAAAGAAGATGGAGTTGTAGCGGGGCTTCCTGTAATTGAACTTGTTTTTGCCGAGCTTGGCAGCAAAGTTCAAATTGAAACTTTTGTTCAAGACGGAGACCCTGTTAAAGTAGGTACTCAAATTGCAAGCATAACAGGTGAAACAAAAACACTTTTAAGCGGCGAGCGAGTTATGCTCAATTTTTTGCAGCAGCTTTCTGGTGTGGCAACAATAACAAATAAATTCGCAGATGCTCTCAAAGGCGGCAAAACAAAAGTTTTAGATACTCGTAAAACAATACCGGGTTTTAGAACCTTGCAAAAATACGCAGTGCTTGCCGGTGGCGGCTCAAATCATCGTATGGGTTTGTGGGATATGATTTTGGTGAAAGACAATCACATTGCCGCCGCAGGTGGAGTTTTGGAAGCGTGGAACGCTGTGAAAAAACAAAATACCCAAAACTTGAAAGTTGAAATTGAAGTGGAGAATTTGGAACAACTTAAATTGCTCTTGGGGCTTGGCGTTAATCGCATTATGCTAGACAACATGAGCAACGATTTAATGCGCGAAGCGGTTAAAATTGTAAAAGAGAGCGGCGACCCAGTGGAACTAGAAGCCAGCGGAAACATGACGCTGGAGAGAGTAAAAGAATTGGCAGATATTGGGTTAGACTTTATTTCTGTGGGTGCCTTGACGCACAGCGTAAAAGCACTTGATATATCTATGAGAATAAAATGAAACACACTCTTGTTTTGGCAATAGACATAGGCAACAGCCAAACGGCAATAGGAATTTACCGAGATACTAAAATTGAAGCGAGTTATCGCTTAACAACAAACGAAAAAACAACCAGCGATGAGATTTTTTTTAGAATAAGCGATTTGATAAAACATTTTGGTTGCAAAACAAAAGATTTTACCCATATAGGTTTGAGCAATGTTGTTCCGCAGCTTGAACGCCCGTGGATTAAAGCACTTGTCGCTTATTTCAATAAACCTGTGCAAATTGTAAGTGCTAAAAACTGCCTTGATTTGTCCATAGCCTACCCTCGCCCTAGGAGTGTTGGACCAGACCGTTTGTGCAATATGATTGCACTACGCTCGCGAGGAATTCAAAATGGAATTGTTGTTGATATGGGAACCGCCACAACATTTGATGTTTTGCACAATGGCGGTTTTGCTGGCGGCTTAATTGTGCCAGGCATTAGCGCATCTATGGATGCTTTAACAGAAAAGGCTGCAATGCTTTTACCTGTTTCTTTGAAATGGACAAATAAATTCGTTGCAAAAAATACGGGCGATGCAATGCGCTCCGGTATTCTTCACGGATTTTTGGGACAACTCGATTTTTTGATTAAAGGTATAATGAAAGAAACTGGAATGGAAAGTATCCCAATAATAGCCACAGGTGGTTGGGGTCAAATGCTGTTGAATCACACGCCAATAATCAAAAGTTATGACCCTTATTTAACCTTGGAAGGCATTCGACTTGTTGCGCTGGGAGGCAATGGGTTTAGCAATTCGGAAGGCGAGGAATAACCTGTTCCCTTTGCCATTTGCGTATATTTTCGTGATGCCCGGATAGCAAAATATCTGGAACTCTCATTCCCTCAAATTCTTGAGGTCTTGTCCAAACTGGGCAACCCAGCAACTCGTTTTGCGCAAAGGAATCTGTTTCTGCGCTTTCCATATCACCAAGCACTCCAGGTATTAGCCTAACGATTGCATCGCTTAAAATCATCGCTGGCAGTTCCCCACCGCTCACAACGTAATTACCAACGCTAACAGATAAATCCACCCTGCTCTGCCTAATGCGCTCGTCAACACCCTTATAGTGCCCGCACACTAAAATCAAATGTTCTTTTTGAGAGATTTCCTTTGCTAGAGAATGTGTAAGAGGCACTCCGTCTGCGGCAAGCAATATCACTGTTGCATTGTTTTTTTTTGGCTCGCAAAAATCTATGGCTTTTGCAAGTGGTTCTGGCCTAAGCACCATTCCAGCTTCAACCCCATAAGGGGCATCGTCAACCTGCCCGTAGTCGTTAATGGCAAAATCCCTCAAATGCACGTTTCTGAAATTCAAAAATCCATTTTTTTGCGCTCGCCCCATAATTGAGCAATTCATGGGTGCAAACATTTCTGGGAAAAGCGTTATGCAGTCTATTTTCAAAATTCGCAAATCTCCTGCAAAGAAGGTAGAAATATTTGACAATTACTACATTACTCCTAATATGACTTTTGGCATCCCTAATTTTGTAGGCGACTTGGTGCGAGAATACTCGCCATTGCCGGAGTTAGCTCTTGCGGTAAATGTTGTTTTGGCGGTAATTGGCGTTTTAGCCGTGGGCATAGGCTCTGCCCCTATTTTGATTTATATGGAACGCAAGGTTTGCGCGCACGTGCAGTGCAGGCTTGGTCCCATGAGGCTTGGGTGGCACGGGGTTCTGCAAACCGTTGCCGATGTCACAAAACTCCTTTTCAAAGAGGTTTATTCGCCAAAAGGCGTAGACACAGTGATTTATTACCTAGCACCTATGATTTCTTTAACCGCACCTTTTTTCACGCTGGCTTTAATTCCCTTTGGTGCGCAGTGGCAAGTGATAAATTTGAATTTTGCTGTGCCAGCAATAATAGCCATAAATGGTCTTGGGCTTTTTGCAATTCTTTTGGGTGGCTGGGCTTCCAACAACAAATACTCGCTTTTAAGCGCGCTCAGAGGCAGTGCGCAAATGATCAGCTACGAAGTTTCGCTTGCCCTGATTATGCTTTTTGTGGTGATGATTTCTGGCAGCGCATCTTTGAACGATATTATAGCTGCACAGAGCGGAACGGTTTTGGATTGGTGGATTTTCAAATTGCCTGTTCTTGGGTTTGTGGCTTTTGTTGTGTTTATGTGCGTTAGCACCGCAGAGCTAAACCGCGCCCCCTTTGACATAGCAGAATCCGAACAGGAACTCACCGCAGGCTTCCACACCGAATATACCGGAACCGCCTTTGCAATGTTCTATTTAACCGAATACATAAACATAATAGGTGCCTCTGCTCTAGGGTCAATTTTCTTTTTGGGCGGATTTCAAGCACCTTTAATAGGCATTCCTATTGTTGACGAAAAATTATTGCTCATTCCAGACTTGGTTTGGATGTTTGCCAAAATTTATTTTCTTATATGGCTTTATATGATGTTCCGCTGGACTTGGCTAAGACCTCGCGTTGACCAGCTTATGAGTTTTGAATGGAAATTTTTGTTACCGTCAAATTTGATTTTGCTCGGGCTTGGAGCATTCTTTATAGCAATGGGTTGGGTTTTATGACTGTTTCCAAATATTTTCACGCTGTAGTAACCGGCCCCATTAGCTTGCTAAAAGGGATGTCTGTTACTCTCAAATATTTTTTAAACCCTAAAAGAATAGTGACCGAGCAATACCCCGAAAACAAAGCAACACTCAAAATGCACGAGCGTTTTAGAGGACGTGTTGAGCTAATTCACGATGAAAATGGCTTGCACACTTGCACCGCCTGCGGTATGTGCGAAAAATCCTGCCCCAATGCTTCCATAAATGTACTATCAACAAAAAACTTGGCTGGCAAAAAAATTCTCGGCAAATATCTTTACCGTATGGACTCTTGCACTCAATGCGGGCTTTGCATAGAGAGCTGCCCATTTGGTTGCTTAAGAATGGCACACGATTTTGAAATGGCTTCTACAGACAGAAAATCGTTCAATATGGTTTTGAACAAAACAGAGGGACAGGGATAAATTTAATAATCTATCCCAACTTTCCCAAAAGCAACACGAAATTCGCTTTCTACCAAAGGTTTGGAAATAAGAGCTTTGGCTCCAAGAGCCGAAAGTTTTTCTTGAGCTTCCATTGGAAGCCTAGGAGTAGATATAATAACTTTGCATTTGTCTTTTATCTCTGGTGTTTTTTCAAGATTGATTAAAAATTGCAAACCGTTTAAATCTGGTGTTTCTATATCGTACACTATAATAGCATGTCTTTTTGCTGCTATGATTTTTGATAAAACTTCGTTTCCGCTGTCTTTTACAATAACGTTTTCAACATTCTTTTTTTGCAACCATTGCGGTAATATTTTTTTAGACGAAAAATCTTGCAGAACTCCGTAAAAATCATACAGCAATTTTACTCTTAGCCTATGAAGTTCGCCCATAAGAGCTTTCATATCTTCTAAGGTACTCACTTTTTCCAGTGTTGCCATATCTTTATCCTCCTTTTGCCACAGCCATTTTTGCTGCGAAATTATTTTCTGATATGGTAAGCGGCCCGTGTATTGGAGATGCGCTTGTGTATTTTGAATATGGAGAGGCAACCGAAACATCGGCTTCCAAAGTTCCTAGCAATTTTACCTTTGCTGTTTTATTCTCAAAAACCATAGCATCATATTTTGCCACCCTGCTATCGTACATCTGTCGTTTTGTAATCAAATCTTGCAGTTTAGTTATAGCTTGCATTAACTCTTTCTCTTCTGCTTCGTTTAACGATTTTGCCTTGTTCCAAATCACATATTTTTCAAAAATTGTAGTTACCTCTGTCATAACTGAGTTTGCTAGTGCCCTTGCTTTTTCTTGACGGTAGTGAGTGCGTATATTCACAGTGGTTTTCACTCCACTCTCAGAACCAAGCTCTCCACATTCCACGCCTTTGAAAGCAGTTGCAACTCCTCCTATTATGGAGCCTCCCAAACGCAATTCACCAAGGCAACTCACATTTGAATGCAAAATATCTTTTGTTATTACAATATCACCTTCTGCTATAATGGTAGCAGCACTGACGAATGTCGCGGCCACAAAAGATCCGGCGGTAATCTCGGCTTTGCCCTTGCCTTGAATTCCACCTGCGCATTTCACATAGCCTTTTGCTTTTATTTTTGCCCCAGATATAAGCCCGTTTACCACAACATGCTCTTCGGCCGTAACCTCAAAGCCATCTGTTACATTGCCGTGTATAATAACGGTACCGGGGAAATTTATGTTGCCAGTTGATAAATCCACATCACCCTGCAAAACATAATTGCGGTGAACCATAATAAGATCATCTTGAATACTTGGCGTTCCTGCAGCGGTGACAATCAACTGGCCGTTTTTTTCTTCCACCCCTTCGCCCACAAAATATTTAGCTTTCTCACCAGCTTTCGCCTTTATGGGAGACCCTCTGACATCCATTCCATCTTCGCCTTCTGTTGGCGGAATAACATCTGCCAAAATATCGCCTATGTTAACTAGGGTAACCTGCATTGAACTTTTGTAATCAACCGAATTGTCATCTTTTGGTATGAACTGCGGCTTTGCGCTCATATCAACTTTGAATTCAAGGTAGCCATCTTTGCCGTCTTCGGGCTTTATGCCTTTGCCTATGGCAATTTCAACTGGATTGGCTATCAGTATTTGCTTTTCAACCAACTTTTCGTTTATATCTACTTTTATGTTTTCTCTATGGCAAGCATCAAGAACCTCTTCTAAAGAAGTCAAGCCGCCATCGGTAATCCCAATTAGCGGATACATTATGACTTCCATTTGGTCTTTGGAAACAGCTATTTTGAAACGATTAAACGCCGGAGTCTCGTCTCCAAGGGCCTCTTGTTCGTCAGATGTAGGTTCTTCTGCCATAAGCCAAATATCCTATGCTTCTGCGTTATCGTCTTCTATAACTGGTTTTGCCACAACATTTCTGCGACCGTGCGCCATTTTGGAACGGTCAAATTCCATTCCAGCGGCCTCGGAACCCTCATCTTCCACAACTGGAGCTGGCGGTGCAAGCTCTGCCGCTGCATTAAAGCGTGGCGGCAAAGGACGGCGACCGCCATCTGCGGCGGCTGGTGCTTCTGCGGCAACCGGACGTGGTGGAACAGGCGAATGAGCCTGTGATGCAAGCTCATTTGAGTACACATCTGGAACTTTTGCAGCCGGACGGCGTTGCATTGGACGGTTTTGCTGAGGATTGTTTTTTGGACGATTCTGAGCGGAAGATTGTTGATTGTTTGACCTACCCTGTTTGTTGTCATCACGCTGAGTTTTGGCGAAATTTTCCGGTATTCTTGGAATATCTACGGGTTTTCTCTTGAAATCTGCGTTGAATTTTTTTACCACAGGAGTACGAAGGTCTTTGCGCAAGTCGTTTATACGAACAAGCGCGAGTGTTACGAGCCCCAAATTGAGCAGCGTTATTATCAGAACTGAAATTATCAGGTTATCTGTCATTTGCATTACCTTTTTTAAGATTGCTGTTATATATGGCATTTTTACTCCTTTTTAGCAGGCTCCACTGTGGATTTCTTAATTAGATCTCCTACTTCCTGCAATTGCTTTTCCGATTCGCTAATCATGTTCTCTATGCCAACTATTTGTCTCTCCAACAGGTTTACACGGCTGAGGAGTGACAATATGAATGTCAGCAGAAGAAAAATAGATACACCTAGCACGGCGGTTACAAATGCCATAATAAGAATATAGAATTTGTATATTTTTGCCCATAAATTTCAAGCGTTTTTGAGTATAATTTTTTTAGGTTATAGGCAAATTCCTTAAAATTTAGTGACGAATATCACAAATAATACGATTTTTCCTCGCTTACCCTATGTTTTTTTCTCGTTCACTCGTATTATAGAGTATGTTCAATTTTATAGGAGACTAACAATGGATGAAAAACTAGAAGAAGCCCTCGCCTCACTTAAATGCCGTTTAGACAACTACGACTACAAAGCCTTTGCCGACTATGTTGCTGCGGTTGACTTTACGCAAATCAAGCCCGATTTCCTTGATCCTCCAAATAACGTATATATGTCCAGAGAAGAACGAAAGGAGCAAATAGCGGAATGGACCGCTAAAATTGAAAAAGAGCCAAATGACTCATTCCTTTTGCTCCAACGTGGCTGTGCATATCATTTGTTCGGCTGGGAAAAAGATCATTCCCCAGATGACTTTGACAAGGCAATTGCAGACTTTAACGCTGCACTCAAAATTAAACCCGACTATCCTTACTATTTAGAACATCGCGCTATGGTATATTATTACAAAAAAGAATATGACAAAGCAATTGCAGATTATACCACTATACTCAATACTAAACAGGGAGAACACGAGGTTAACCCCAATACATTTGCAGAATGTCTGTTTGATCGTGGCCGTGCATATCATTGCAAGGATGACTATGACAACGCAATCGCAGACTATACAGCAGCTCCCATTCAAGATGAAGACTTGATTTGGCGAGGCCTCGCATACGCCTGCAAAAAGGAATACGACAAGGCAATTGCAGATTTGCAAAAAGCATCTCAGATAGACTATTACTATACTGAGATGGCAAAAGCACTATTGCAAAAAGTTCGGGAGCAAGCCAAGTTATAGGAGACTAACAATGAGTGAAAATCCAGAAGAAATCACAGCTCTTTGTGTATGCTTGGCAATCGTTAAAATAGTTATGACGATAGTCCTAATATTCGCTATGTTCGCATTCAGCCCATTCTCCGCTTTATTCGGGGGGAGCGATGACAATAACTTATGAAGATGCCTACAATTTCTATAAATTTCAAGGAATACCAGAAGAAGAAATAGACGTGTGGGCTTTGGCTGCCGTTAAGAGAAGGCAATTGTTATCAAATGATTTAAAAGATTTGCTCAATAGAGCCTATAAACAGCTCAAATTAAGTGACCAATATCACAAATAATACGATTTTTCTCGCTTACCCTATGTTTTTTTCTCGTTCACTCGTATTATAGAGTATAGACAATTTTATAGGAGATTAGCTATGTTATGGACTTATGCCGAGGCTTACAGGGTATTGCGTGCAATGCAACTAGAACTAGAACCTGGACCTTGCGGTGAATTTGCTGAGCGCTGTGCTTGGGCAGCCGTCAAGACAGAAAATTTGTTTGTAGTTTTGGATCCTATTTTCGAT
>JAITFN010000041.1 GCA_031281345.1 Candidatus Fibrimonadaceae bacterium | reverse complement strand
GGCATAGAAACTTGGACTATAATAGCTGACAGGCGTGGCAAAAAACGTGCTTCCATAAATGTTATGGAAAACGGCGAGCGCGTTGGTCATTTCTTTTTGCCAAATGGTGCTATTTTAACCGTTCGCGACGGCGACACAATAATCAGCGGTCAAACAATAGCAAAATTGCCACGTTCCGTTGGAAAAACAAAAGACATCACAGGCGGTTTGCCACGTGTTGCAGAATTGTTTGAGGCTCGCGAGCCAAAGAACTCGGCAATACTTGCTCCTACCAATGGCGTGGTTGCTTTTGGCGCAGAAAAGAATTCTGGACAAATAGTGTTGATTAAAAATTCAGACACAGAAGAAGAAATTGTTGTTCCGCACGGAAAGCATCTTTCCGTTCACGATGGCGATAGAGTTCGCAAAGGACAGGCAATAGCCGAAGGTTCTGTGAACTTGATGGATATTCTCCGCATTTTGGGCGAAGAAGAACTGCAAAGGCATTTGGTTGACGAAATCCAAGCTGTTTACCGCTTGCAGGCTGTTACCATTTCCGATAAGCACATAGAGTGCATTGTTCGCCAAATGATGAGAAAGGTAGTGATAACAGAGCCAGGCGATTCAAAATTCCTAACAGGCGAAGATGTTTCTAGAATAGAGCTTCGCTTGGAAAACGTGCGTTTGCAAGAAGAAGGCAAGCAAATTGCCCAATTTGCCCCGCTACTCCTTGGAATAACAAAAGCCGCTCTTGCAATGGATAGCTTTATAGCCGCAGCTTCTTTCCAAGAAACCACGAAGGTGCTCACCAGAGCCACCATATCGGGTTCCAAAGACAAGTTGCTGGGTCTGAAAGAAAATGTGATTATGGGTCGTTTAATACCATCTGGCACAGGTTCTAGGCATTTGCGCCAGCTCGAAATAAAGGATTCCGATGTAAAAGACGAAATTGTGGAAAATCCACGCAGTTCGTCTTATTCAGAAGATGAATTTGATGATGATATTGAACTTGATTAGGAATTAACTATATTTTAACCAGCATTTAGGAGAATTTAGAGTGCCAACAATTCAACAGCTAGTGCGCCTTGGTCGCGAAAAGGTCAAAAACCGCACAACAGCCCCTGCGCTTAAAGCATGCCCCCAGAAACGCGGCGTTTGCAGCCGTGTTTATACCACAACACCCAAAAAGCCAAATTCCGCTTTGCGTAAAATTGCCCGTGTTAGGCTCAGCAACAAAATGGAAGTGACGGCTTATATCCCAGGCGAAGGTCACAACTTGCAAGAACATTCAATTGTGCTAATTCGCGGAGGTCGTGTTAAAGACGTGCCCGGTGTTCGTTATCACATAATTCGCGGTGCTTTAGATACCCAAGCCGTTAACGGTCGCAAGCAGGCTCGTTCACGCTATGGCGTTAAAAAGAAAGCAGCCGCAGCACCTGCAAAAGGCGGCAAAAAGTAATTAGGAGCAATTATGTCTAGAAGAAGAAAGTCAATTCATCGTTCCATTCTACCAGACCCACGCTATAACTCAACTTTGGTAACAGAGCTTGTGGGTGTGGTTCTAAAAGAGGGTAAAAAAACCATAGCCGAACGCATTGTGTACACTGCGTTAGACGAATTGAACAAAAAAGTTCAAGGTTCGGAATCCGTTATGGAAAAATTTGAAGCCTGCCTAGAAAACATTAAACCCCACGTTGAAGTCAAAACTCGCAGAGTTGGCGGCGCAAACTACCAAGTTCCAATTGAAGTAGCTCCAGACAGAGCCAAGGCACTCGCCCTTCGCTGGCTTTTGACAGCTGCTCGCAAAAGAAACGAGCAAAATATGGCTCTTCGCCTAGCGGCAGAGCTTGTTGCTGCAAAAAACAACGATGGCGGAGCGGTTCGCAAAAAAATAGACACACACAAAATGGCAGAAGCTAACAAGGCATTTGCGCATTTTAGGTGGTAGCTTTGCCAATTCTATTGGCATTTTTCCTGCTCTTCATCAGTTGCGGGGAAGTATTTACTGAGGAGAATGATAATTCTTCTAACTCTCATGTAGATTCTTCTGATTCTCGTATAGATAATATCGATAGCAACGATATTATTATGGATTTCAACATTCCACTCATAAGCATAAATTCCGATAAACAATTTTCTGCATTTAGCAAGCGTTTGCTTATGATTTATTATATGGATCCCTTTTGCCCTCATTGTCAAAGGGGTTATGGTACAGTTCAGCAAATAGCAGATGAATACGGGCCTAAAGGCCTTTCAAGCATTGCAATTGCGGTTAGAAGCAAAAGCGATATTCTGAAGTTTATAGAGGAACATGAAGCAAGCATTCCGTTTTTTCAAGATTCTGAATATGCTTTTATGGAGAAATACAAAATTGAATATGTCCCGATGCGTTACCTCGTTTTTCCAAACGGAAAAACTCTTTCATACGAAAATTCCGAACGTCAAATAAAAAAGATGGTGTCTAATATAGAGGCTTTTCTTTCAAAATAATCCTAGCGTGGGTTTGCCACGCAGTTCCCTGTAAGGGGGTCATAATAGAGTGTTTGTTTAGCGCATTCAGCTTTCATATTATAGTCATAGAAATCTTGCGGGGTTTTATAGCAACCCGCTAGAATTAAAAATAAGAGTAAAATTAGAATTGGCATAGTTGCAACTTAGAAAAACTCTAAATACTACACACAGAAATAGCCATGGCTTTGGAGAAAAACGGCGTAAATCTAAAATCGGAGTTTAGAATTATGCTGTTTTTGAGTAAAGCCAGTGCCTCCTTTCCAAAAAATTTCCCGCTTTCTTTAAAATAATATATATTATTTCTTACTATGATATATCAGGCTCTTTACGCTCTTCTTAAGACAACTTCTAATAAAAACCAAATTTACAAGCAAAATGAAATAGCATGGCTATCTGTATTGCAGGGCTTTGCTATGTTTTTAGTTGTTTTAGGGCACGTTATACACGGCAGTGCTTTGTTTGAATGGGAATATGTATTGCAAAACATCATATATTCTTTTCATATGCCACTTTTTATGTGCATTAGCGGTTTTTTATTATATAAAACACAGATTATTAAAGAAAAGCCTTTTGCAACAGTATTAAAAAATAAGTCCATTCGTTTGTTAATCCCATATTTTACTTTGCCTTTTGTCTCTTTTATTCCAAAAATGATATTTTCGGAATATATGAAAAGACCCGTAACTTTTTCTCTTGACCAACTGCTTGCTACGTTTGTTTGGCTCACAAATAATCCATTAGATGAAATGTGGTTTTTAAATGTTTTATTTGGCTTGTTTTTGCTATATCCGATTTATTGCATAATTTCAAAGAAAATAGTATCTGCTTTGTTGCTATTGCTATGTTTTACCTTTATTCACTTTGCTCAATTTGAAATTAACTCATTTATTTTTAATTTTAATGGAATCTTTTATTACGGAATTTTCTTTTATGTAGGAATTTTGTTGGCCAGATATGATTTGTTTGATAGAATTAAATTTAATTTGTTATGGATAATTATAATCGGTTGTTTATTGCATTCTCTTACATTTTATTTTTACGGAAGAAACATTTTTACCGAATTTTTTGGCATAATCATTTCTTTCGCTTTTGCTATCAAAATTTCAAAAGTATTTCCCAATCTATTTTCAAGTTTCAGAAATTATACATATCAGATTTTTTTTATCGGTGTATTTTGCCAAGTTTTATTGAGGATTTTAATAAAAAAAATTGGAATTGAAAATGGATTTGGTTATATATTATTTTATGTAGTAAGTATTTTAACCGGAATTTATGTTCCTGTAATAGTTTCAAAAATTGTACAAAAATTAAATTTGAAAGTTTTGAAACTAATGATAGGTTTGAGGTGATCCATTTTAAAATCCAAGCTATCCTCCTCTATAAGCTCCTTTGCAAGAGTGGTTTTGCCACTGCCATTAGGTCCGGCTATTCAACGCTTTTAACACCAAAAGTTTTTGCTATATTACCTCTCCAAGGTAATTAGAATATGAAACTGAGCGTTAAAATTCCTTTATTGCTGGGAATAGTTGTTTTTGTGAGCACTGCCGCCATGCTTGTTGTGGTAGAGCTTAAAGTTCGTAGCACCATAGAGCAATCCGCTTTGAATTCTCTAGTTGTTGAAACTGAGGAGAATGCGGATTTCTTGAAATCCAAGTTGGATCTGCATATTGAAGTGCTTGCGGAAATTGCCAACAGAATAAGGGTTAGAAGCATGGATTGGAGCATTGTGCAACCAGCTTTGAAAGCTGATGTCGCTCGCATTGGCGCGCTTGATTTGGCTATGATAGATTCAGGTGGAGTTGCTCGTTATGTATTGAGCGATACAACCATTAACGTGAGGGATAGGACATACTTTCACAAGGCTATGGCTGGAGAAAAAAGCGTGGAAATGGTAGTTAGCCGCGTCACTGGCAAAGTTGTTACAGTATTTGCTGTGCCAATTAGAAAAACCGAAGATATGAGTTCGCCTGTTGTAGGCGTATTGCTGGCACGCAAAGATGGAGCGCAGACTCTTTCCAATCTAGTGGAAGAATTAAAAACGCCGTACGAAAGCGGTTATGCTTATTTGATAAACGAACAAGGAACTATGATAGCCCATAGAAATCAAGAATTAATAAATAAGCAGTTCAATCCTGTAATAGAAGCCGTGAAAGATACCTCACTTAAATCTTTTGCAGGGATGGTAGCCGCGGCATTCAAGGAAAAAAGAGGAAGAACAGAATACAATTACGATGGTAAAAATCTTATAGGTGCATTTTCAAAGGTTCCCGGATTCAATTGGATACTTTTCTTAAGCATAGAAAAATACGAAATAGAAAATAAATTATCAGAAATAAGCATAACTATAGTTTTGATAAGTTTTATATGCCTCATAGCTGGAGTTATCGCTGCTATAGGAGTGGGGAGATCCATAGCAAAGCCCGTGATTCGCATCGTTGAAACCTCTAAAAACATAACACAGGGCGAGGGAGATTTAACCCAAAGCATTCCCGTGAATTTCGAAGGTGAAATGGGAGATTTAGCTCGTTATTTCAACAAATTAATAGCCACGCTCCGCGTTCCCATAAGTGATGCAAAGGTAACGGTTGACAATTTGAGTACCGTTTCCGAAGAATTGTCCTCAATAAATAGGCAACTTGAAATAGACCAGACTCAGACAAGAAAAGAATATTCGCAGGAAATTTTGCGCATAAGTCAATGCATACATGAGCTAGCCGCAACAGCTGGGCAATTAAGGCAAACGATGGATAAATTTAAAGTTTAAATACTATATTAACCTTTATGACAAAACTTTACATTCTCCTCGCCCTGCCAGCATTCATACTTTTAGGTTGCGGTTCTTATGATGAAGTTAAAAGTTTTTTGGCAGAAAAATGCGGAAACGACTATTACGACCCAGAGGAACAATTTTGCCAAAATGCCGAGATTTATGATAAATGCGGCGGAATTAGTTATGACCCATTGAATCAAAAATGCGAAAATAATCGTTTATTCTCAAAATGCGGAAACGAGTGGTATAATCCATTTTCTCAGTCTTGCATTAACAACGCTGTTGGAGACAAAGAAGTTTTTACCGATGACAGAGACGGCAAGGTATATAAATACGTGACCATAGGTCCCCAAACTTGGATGGCAGAAAATTTGCGATACGAAACCTCAAACACGAAATGCTATGATGACAATCCAAATAATTGCAAAATTTATGGGATACTCTACGATTGGGACACAGCAAATAAGGTTTGCCCAAATGGTTGGCATTTACCAAATGACACAGAATGGTTTAAGCTGAGAAACTCTACGGGCAACGATGATGCTAAATTAATGGCAAACAATGTTTTTTGGATTTATGGAAAAGGAACCGATGAGTTTGGCTTCACCGCTTTGCCCGGTGGGTGTTTTAGATTCGAAGGATGGTTTATAAACATAGAAAATATAGCTATTTTTTGGAGCGCAACCGCAGGCACTTATGCAGGCTCGGCTCATGTTCATCTTTTTACTCTACAGCCTGGGATTAGAGACCTAGACGGTCTTTATACAGACAATTCTTGGGCTAATGTTCGTTGTGTAAAGGACATTTAGCCGCCGTTACTTGCATTTTACCCCTATTTTCTTGTATTTTCTCATAAAAAGCTTGATAAGCTCTGAAAAATTTTTTATCTTTTAGCTATGCGGTATTTTGTATTGGCTATTGTTCTGCTCCTTATTTCTTGCGAAGATGGGGAAGCTCCAATAGCAATTGAAGACCCAGATGCCCAAGACAACGAATATATTGAACCAGCAATTGAACAGTTCAAAGAACCTTCAGATTTAAAAATTAGCTCCAAAAAGGCGCGCAATTTCAACAAAGCGAGCGAAGCCCTTGTGATTATGGGGCAAGAATGGGCAGAGCAAATGTCTAATGCAGATAACGAAGAAAAGCTGAAAATGGCCGCTTCTTACGAAAAAGCGCAAGACGATTTAATAAGAAAATTCGGAATACAGGGCAAAGAAGAATTTAAATGGATTCACACAAAGGCCTTGCCTGAATCTATTAACAGAGATGTTTTTGCACGAGCCGGGGTATGGATTAACAGATAGGAGTTCCAATGTCGATGAAAGGAAAAAAGGGCATAATTTTTGGCGTTGCCAACGACCGTTCCATAGCCTGGGGCATAGCGAAAAAATTATTGGACGAGGGCGCAGAAGTGGCTTTTAGCTACAATGGGGATCGTTTAAAACGCAGTTTAGATAAATTGCTTCAAAATTACCCGAACTGCAAGCTCTACGATTGCGATGTTTCTGCCGAAGAAAACATATTGAAAGTCGAGGAGCAATACAAAGCCGAGGTAGGCCAGTGCGATTTTTTGGTTCACTCCATCGGCTTCGCAGATAAAAGCTATTTGGAAGGAGCCTTTTTACCAACACCAAAAGACGTGTTTTTGCAAGCTATGGACATTTCCGCATATTCCCTTGTCTCCTTAACCCGCGCATTCAAGCCCTTGATGACAAAAGGAAGCTCCGTTTTGGCTCTTACATATTTAGGCAGTGAAAAAGTTGTTCAAAACTACAATGTTATGGGCGTGGCAAAAGCAGCGCTAGAAGCCATAGTTCGCTATTTGGCTTACGATTTAGGTCCAGAGGGAATTAGGGTTAATGCCATTAGTGCAGGCCCCGTGAACACCCTTGCGGCGCGCGGGATTAGCGATTTTACCGATTTGCTCAAAATCCACCGCAAAATTGCCCCCCTTCGCGAAAACACAACCCCAGAGCACGTGGGCGGCGCAGCGTATTTTCTTTTAAGCGATTTATCTTTTGGCGTAACCTCTGAAATAATGTTTGTTGACGGAGGCTATAACACGGTAACGGTAGGTCCCATTTCCGCTTACGATAAGGAATTGTGATACCACTTTTATTCACTTTTTTAGGCATTGTAACAGATCAGGATTTTGCAAAAGAAGACTCTCTGCAAGTTGAAGTTGTAGAAACTGGATTTATTGCTCACGCATTTTTTAACAAGCAATTTAAACTTGAGCTTCCGCAAGATACGATGTGGAATATCTGCGCCAAAAGCGGGGAATTGGAGAAATGTTATGAATTGAAATACTTTGGGAAGGATTCGGTTTTCTCTGCAGAGATTTCGGGGAAAGAGAATGTGGTGTGGTATGGGGGCACGGAAGCTGGAACTGGGGGCACAGAGCAGAGAGCACAGAGCGAGGCAAATGTGGCTGTGGACTCTGCCTCTGTGGGTACAGAGTCTGCGGAGCAGGTTACGGAACTTAGGAAGGTTGTGGTACAGCTTCGCAAAAAACCTAAGCGAAAATTGGGGGAGTCTGTTGTCAGCGCAAAAAATATAAAACGAATGCCAGGGCTTGCAGAGGCAGATGTTATGCGTAGCATACAGGCTTTGCCTGGTGTTGTGGCAAGTTCGGATTTCAGCACAAAGATATATGTCAGAGGCGGGGCAAGCGACCAGAATTTATTTTTGTTGGACAATGGAATAGTCTATTCCCCAACTCACTTCTTTGGGCTTTTTTCCACATTTCTCGTTGAAGCCGTGGACGATGTTAAATTCTATAAAAGCGGTTTTCCGGCAGAATATGGCAACCGCCTCAGCTCTGTTGCTGCCGTAAATAGTAGGAAGGGCGGCAGTGATACCCTTGATGAATGGTTCAGCAGAAATTCCGTGAAAATAAGCACATTTGCCACGCAAGTCCATACAGAAGGGCACCAAGGAAATGCCAGATGGGTTTTGGCAGCACGAAGCACCTACATAAAGCAGATTTTAGACCTTTTGCAAACTGTGGGTGCAACCAATTTTACCGTGGATTACAAATTCACGGATATTCAAGGAGCTTTTGATTACCAATTAAGCGAAAATAAAAGCTTGCACATCGCCATATATACTGGAGCAGACATTCTTAATTTTTCGCCTCTTTTTGTGGAATGGGGAAATACCGTTATTCCCATAAGTTTTCAGTGGAGAATAGATGATAACTGGAAATGGAACAGCGGTTTTTCTTATAGCGAGTTTCACCAAGATTTCAAAATAGAAAACTTGTTTGGAATGGAAAATGGAGTTAGCACCTTTGCAAGCCGCCAGTCTCTAGCTTATTCTGGAATAGACAAGCATACTTTTGCCTTTGGCTATGATTTGGAATTTTCAAAAATTTCTTTTGTGCAAAACGTTGAGATGACTGGGCAAAAACTGGAAGACAGTCCAAAAACACGTCATCATATTTTATATGCTCAAGATTCCTGGCGACCCGATTTATGGGAAGTACAATACGGATTACGGTTAAATTATCACGAACTTTCCAAGCACTTTGGTGCGGAACCTCGTTTTGCCGCCTCTTGGGAATTTGCAGAAAATCAAAAATTGGAATTTCATACAGGTTATTATTTGCAATACCTGAATAGCCTTATGTTCTCTGAACAAGAAGCCTTGAACGAATTTTATTACCCTGCTCGCAAAACCGCAATAAATGGAACGGTAAAGCCATCCAGTTCCATTTTATCTGCAATTGGTTACTCTCGGAGCAATATTTTTGACATATTCAACTTTAATGCAGAAGTCTATTACAAAACCCAAAATAATTTAACCATCTATAGCGAATCTGACCTTGATTCAAATTCAGCAGAGAAAGTGGAATCGCTTGGAGATTTGGTTATGAGCGGTGAGGGTTATTCTTTCGGTTATGAACTTTCGTTGCAAAAACCGGAGGGTTTTGTAAGCGGTAGCATAAATTTCAATCAGGGTTGTTCTGTTTTTAAAGATGGACCAAACAAAGCCTATTTTCCAAACTGGCATCAACCTTTTGCCTTGAAAAGCGATTTGTCTTTTAATTGGTTTGAGGAAAATTATTTTTTGCGAACTTCCTTTCAATTAAAATGGTCAAGTGGAATGCCATATACCCCATATTTGGGGTATCTTTCAACATATAGAATAGACGAAAATTATCCTGGCTACAATATGGCTTCGCTTCTTGGCAATAGAAACGTAACTATGCGAACTCCTTATTTTCGCTTAGATACAAAAGTTATTGATTGGGGTAAAAAAGACAAATGGAATTTGGGTTTTACAATACTAAATCTAACCAATCACGATAATTTATTCTACATATTTTATGATACCAGCAAAAATCCACCAGAAGAACAGAAAATATACCAATTTCCTTTTTTTCCACTGTTGATAAATTATGAATATTACTTTTGATTAAAAAAATCTTTTACTACATTACTTTACGCATCGGAAATCAAAAATGAAGAATGTCTTGAGAATAATTCCCGCGATCCTTGTTATGGCAGCACTTTTTATGCTTTCAACTTTGCCAGGTAACGATCCGCTTTTAAATTCAATTCATCTCAGCGATAAAATAGAGCATTTTATAGCTTATTTCGTTTTAGGAATAACATTTTGTATATGGGTTCCAAGCAAAAAATGGTTTGCAAAACCTATAATTTATGGCATATTTGTTGTTGTTTTATGTACGCTCTTTGGAATTAGCGATGAATTTCACCAAACATTTGTTCCTGGTCGCTCTGGCGATTTATACGATTTAGCTGTTGACTCTGCTGCCAGCATAATTGCTGTTTTTGCATATTTCCTATTTATAAGAAAAGTAAAAAAATGAATAAAGCATCCTTAATAATAGCTACTAGTTTGCTCGCAAGCAGAGTTCTCGGAATTTTGCGAGAGATGCTCCTTGCAAAAATCGCCGGTGTTAATGAACAAAAAAATGCCCTTGACTTGGCATTTATGATTCCAGATATTTTGAATCATTTAATAGGCACAGGTTTTTTATCAATAGTTTTTATATCACTGTTCACAACGCATTTGTTAAAGCAAAACGAAAACGAAGGATGGCGTTCGTTTAGCAATATTTTCAATGTTCTCGGTTTGCTATTTTTGGTTTTGGCTGTGCCAGCATTTATATTTATGCGAGAACTAATTTTACTTTTAACGGCAACATCACCAAATGAAAATATTTTAAATTTAGCAACTCATTTTGGCAGAATAATTTTGCCAGGCCAGTTATTCTTTTTTGCCGGAAGTTTTTTAATAGCAGCACAGCAAGCTCGCAAGCAATTTTTAATACCATCGCTCACAGGCATAATTTACAATGCGAGCATAGTGTTTTTCGGTTGGTTATTCAAAGATAGTGGAGTTAGCGGTTTTGCCTTAGGAGTTCCAATCGGTGCATTCATAGGTTTTTTTATTCTGCAGATAATAGGTTCTTATAGAGGCGGAGTAAAATATTTTTTCACATTCAATCCAAGAAACTCAGAGCTGATAAAAACTGTGAAACTTTTGCTACCGATGATTTTAGGCGCAGGTTCTATGTTTGCGCTTGAATTTGCAATCCGCAGCTTTGGTTCTATGTTTGGAAGCCACGGAATTTCAAGCCTCAATTACAGTTATCGCCTTATGTACACTTTAGTTGCTGTTTTTGGTTTTAGCGTTGGAGCAGCTAAATACCCAGATATGGTTAGAATGTTCAAAGAAAATAAAATAACTGAATTAAATGAGAAAATTTGGGGTGATTTAGCAAAAACTTTTGCCATTTTAGTTCCAGCAATATGCGCACTAACAGCTGTTAGCTTGCCTGCAGTTCGTATATTATTTGAAAGAGGAGCCTTCACACAGCAAAGTTCAATTTTAGTCAACGAGTTGCTTTTATGTTATTTGCCTGTTAGCGTAAACCTTTGCGCCCAAGCTCTTTTGTCAAGGGCTTTTTATTCAATGGAAAGGATGTGGCTCCCTACTATAGTTAATACCTCTGCTTTTGCCGCAAGTTTATTTTTATATTCACCGGTGGCAAAAATAATAGGGATATATTCTGTTCCGGCAGTTAGTTTTATCTGTTCATTTGTTCAGTTAATTTTGCTTTTGGCATTTTGGAATGTAAAAGGAGCAAAATCCTTTATTAAAGATTTTATAGCTGGAGCAGCTGTTTTAATTGCTTTGGCAGCACTTGGGCTCTATATCTCCAAATATGCCTATAACTGGCTTCTAAATGCAAATTTAGCTTATCTAATAGCTTATTCTGCAGTTCTTTCTGTGTTATTTTTTCTTTTTTCCATTGGTTTGCAAATTCTGTTCGGATCCAAGTCTTCTTCTTATATATTATATTTATTTAAAAAGAAATTGACAAAGAACTCTGTTAATAACTCAAAGAAAATTTGAAAATCTTATGTAAGATACTGTTATTTTTACAATTCCAAGATAATTTTTATTCGTAGGTTTTTGTAATAACAAGGCTTTTATTAACACTTATTTGAGTAATTTGCTTTTTTTCCAAATAAAATAACAACCTATTAACGTTATTTTGTGTTTAAAACCTTGAATTTCGGGTAAAACTTTTCTAAATTACTAGCAAATATAATATTATGGCGGTTTAGCTCAGTTGGTTAGAGCGACGGAATCATAATCCGCAGGTCCGGGGTTCAAGTCCCTGAATCGCCAGTTTTTAAAATTATTTTTATTTTTTTGTTAAAAATAATGTATATTAAAGTTATCTAGATTCATTTCAAAATAGGAGCTTCTCTATGAAAAAAGTCTTAGTATTGCCGTTATTCGCTTTGGTCACATTAGTTTCACAAGCTGGGGCTGAGGTATGCACCGGTATAAATGGAGCAAATGTCTGTGAATGGGACACAGGTTGCTTCACAATAAGCACAGAATACTCATATACCTCTACTTGTAGAGCCTCTGTGGAAGGTGGCGATCCAAAGCACCCGGTTTGCACTTGCGAGCAATTAATTAAGAATTGCACAGATTACGGAGCGCTCTATTCTGGAGTTAAAGGATTGGATGTTGCACCTTATGGTGCTGGCTGGAAATGCTTGGAACACGGAGGCACATTTCAAGCGGGTAAAGCACCAATTAAAGCTGCTGAGAAAAAAGATAAGAAATAACAAAAATGAAAGTCCTCGCTTTCCAGCTTGGAAGCGAGGCTATTCCACAGGTTGAGGAGTTTGCCGTCCGTTAGAACGTTAAGGTGAAGTATGGTTTATTATACAAAATATCAAGAGATGATACGCGAAGAGGATTTACACAGAGTACGACAACACTGTTTTAAATATCGTTGCACGAAAGAACAAATGGCTGACCACGCGAAAATCGCCGAAAACGCATATGATCAAGAATATTTACTTGCCCAAGCGTATCAATTGTCAAAAGCAGCGAAACTTGGGAAATATCTTACCGAAAACGAAATGAATGAACTAGTACACAGTGGTGCAAGACGAAAAGCAAGCGAAGTCCTTCATTTTATTCATACAGGGGATGCATTGGAACCAAGTCCACAGCTCAAACCCCGAACAGGTTAAACAAGATTTAGAAGGTATGCAAACTATGATTGGTTTCCATATAATTGATAAAATCCACGATCTTGTATGCTCTAATAAAAACCTCTTTTCTTTCAGCAAGCCACTCAATTTGATTTTGCGAATCTGTAAATATTGATGGAGCAATGAAAATACATTGTGAATTTAATTTATATTTATTTTTGAATGCTTCGAAATGTCTGCCAATAGGCCAAATTTCCATTGCTGTTTGTACTCTGCCTTCGGACATTGTAACTTCAATTAAAATTCCATTTTTATTTTCAAAATACTCTATATCGCCTTTATCACCAATTCCTCCAGCTGTTGATGTAGGCAATCCTTCATCATCGCAAGGATAGTTTGGAATAACTCTGCTTTGCGGGAACTTGGATTTTATAGCCAATGCCATTAAAAATTCTAATCTAGCAGGATCTGGCAAATATTTTAGAATATCATCTTTTGTTCTGCTTTTTTTCGCTAAATTTTCCAATTCGTATTTTATTTGTTTCCAATCATAAAATTCAACCCATTTTATCAAAAGTGCTTCACTTTTTCTCTCATCTATTTTAATGGGGGCAATAGAGAATAATTTTTCATCTATTTCGGCCATATAATTAAAATATTCTTTTTCGGTTTTATATTTTTTGTATTTAGAATAATTCGTCAAAATATATTTAATTTTGTCGTCTTCGTTGTGATTTATGTCTATAAAACGTCCAGCTCCGCGTAATGAAATTAAACCTGTTAATCGCATTTTTCTTATGAACTCATCTGGGTATTCAGATATAATAGATTTTGGTTTAAATTTCTTAAAATTAGGTAGTATTTCTTTTGTACAAATATCAATAATAATTTCATCGCTTGGTTCATAACGAATGTTCTTCCTCAATTCTTTTATACGTTTATATAATTCATCTGAATTATTATCTTTCCAAAAAATTAACAAAGGCAATTCTTTTTTAGATATTCCTGCCTTATTAAAATCTTTATCTGCATTCAGTTTTTGGATAGTTTCCAGCAAGAGTATTAAAGGTACATTGTCGTTTAACACTCTAACAAAAGGATTATTTCTTTGATATTTTGCCATTGCTTGTAAGAATGCCTGCTGCTCATACTCGTTATTTTCTTCCTTAACAAAAATCTCACCAGAATCTGAAACTTCAGTTGAAATAATAAGTGCCATTTTAGTTCCTATTTCGGAAAATTCTATTTTTTCACCAGGTTTGAAATACACAAATCCAAGTTCTTTTGCAAAGTCAAAGAATGTAGCAAAACGAGATGGATAACCTTTTGCAAAACCAGCTTCTTTATGTTCTTGTGGATTATTTTCCAGCATAAATTTAAGTTCATTATCAGTTAAAATAAATTCAGCGAATTTTCCATTATCGGTGGTTTTCCATTTTTCGGAAATATTTTTCTTTTTCTTCATTGGTCGATATAAACCATATCTAATAAGTTCACCGACTATTTCTATTGCCAATTCATCTGTTAAATTTTTACCATTAAATTTATAAAGTATATGCAATAAAGGTTTTATCCGTTCGGGATTTCTAACTGTAGTTGTAAATAGCAAAGGCTTATATTCAGCTTTTCTCATAATTTGTCACTAAAATTTCTGTAAATTTTTTAATGCTATTATCTCTGAAACTTATGTAATTGCTTTTTATATTGTAGGTGTTATATTTTTTTGACCATTTGGAGAATATTAGATTTTTTTTTCCTTTGTAATCGATCACATTAGATATGGCAAATTTTACATTTTTTGAGTTTAAACTATCAAGTTTCTGCAATAATTTTTTTTCTGTTTGCTCATTCCACAATTTATTATATTCGCTAAAAGTTATTAAATATGGCGGATCTAAGTATATAAAATCATTTTTAGAATAATCTAATTCATTAAAAAATATTTCAAAGTCTTTATTCAATTTTACTGTTTTTTTCGTTTCATTTACCCTAAAATAATTTATCAATGCATCATACACATTGCCGTTAAAATCTACATTTCCAACGGGGACATTGTAATCTCCTTTGCTGTTAAATCTAAGCATTCTATTGAAACTGTAAATCAATAGTACATACAATTCTGCGAAGTTTCTTTTTGTTGAATTATTGTAATGATTCTTTAGGTTGCCAAAGCTCTCTTTATTAAAATGAGCAAAATATGTTTTTTTATATTTTTGTTTTAATTCACTTGGAATAGTATCTTTTTCATAAGAAAGAGATAGTTTATATTTACGAATAATTGAAAATATAAGTTTGAAAAAATCATTTTCTTTTCCAATATAAGAACTTAAAAAATTATGCAGACCAATCACATAATTGTCTATATCATTAAGCAAATATTCTTTTGCATTGACATTTAGATAAACAGAACCGCCTCCTACAAAAGGTTCTATAAATCTGTCTATATTTTTTGGGAAATAATATTTTATTTCGTTTATAATTTTATATTTATCACCGACATAAAAAAGAGGAGAGCGAACCATATTATTTTACCTCGCATAAAAATAGCAATTCTTTGTGATTGTTAAAATTTGTTTTACCAGCATTAAAAAAATTATGCGAGTGTTCAAATATTTTAATATTTCCTTTTGTTTTTAGAATTGTTTTAATATCTTCTAATTCAATTTTGTTTTTGGATGAACCACTTTTTGAGCTATATGTGTTATTATAAGAAACCGCAATATAATGAGTGTTTAAATTTTTAATCAGATCCTCAAAAGATGCTTTTGCCTTTACAGTACAATATGTGCTCATATTTTCTAATTTCGGTTTTAATGCTGCTCCAAAAACTTTAGGTTTATCCCATTTCACCAAATTCTCGTATAAATGATAAAATCTTGAGTACTGTCTAGAATTGTAAGGTGGGTCTATATATACCAAATCTGATTTTATTTCTTTTGCCAATTCATTTGCTTCTTTTGAGTAAATTTTTACTTTGCTGAAAGATTGTGGATTTATTAAGCGTAAATTAAAATGTTTTTTTTCTATAGGTTTTTTAATGTATGCCTCAAAATGCCCTACCGTATTTGCTAATCTATCAATGCTGTAAATTAAACTCGCGAGCAAAATATTATATTCTTTTTCCGTTAATTTCTCTTTGATGTTTTCTATATCTTGCCGAATATGACCAATGAGTTTAGCCGTGCTATGCTCAAAAAATTTTCCACCAAAATTTTTAGAAAAATAATTTTCTTTTATTGTTTTTGATTTTAACGTATTATAGCGTTTTAATAATTCTTCTAATTTTTCTTTTTTCCAAGAAGAATTTTCAAAGAAAGCTTTGTAAATTACATTGTTTGAATATAAAATATCGTTTATTATTACTTTTTTGAATTTAGAAACGGCTAAATTTGAAATTACACCTGTGCCGGCAAACAAGTCAGCAAAACTTTTGGCATTTTTTGCTTCTCTTTCTAAAATTTCAAAAATCCAATTTGCTAATTTTGCTTTGCTGCCGATATATCTGCGGTTTTCCAAATTAAAAGACATTATATCCATCGCTCTGCAATATAGAAAAATATCACTTCGAAAAATTCACGATAGCTTTTGCTAAATTTTCTGCAATTTCGTTTTGCCCTTTTTCGGTGGACATATATGTGGCATCGTTTGGATGAGTTATAAAACCAAGCTCTGCCAAAACTGCTGGCATATATGCGCCAACCAAAACCATAAATCCGGCTTGACTGGCACCTTTTTGTACCTTTCTTATTGAGCCTCCGTCAAAAGATTCAACCAAATAACCCGCGAGCAATGCGCTTTTTTCTGCATACAAAGCGAGCTGATTATCCAAAATAATCCATTCGGCAGGTGAGATTTCCATTTTGCCTTTTTTATCGGATTCTAGAGCTATGGCCTGGTTTTCCCTGCGGGCTATGGCTTTGTCTTCTTCACTGCCGCCTGCTCGCAAAATATAAAATGTGAAACCTTCTGCTCTCTGTTGCCTCTCTTTGCCTTCTATGGCATTGCAATGCAGGCTTAAAAATAAATCGCCACCCCAGTCGCTTGCCATTTTCGGGCGTTTTGCTAGCTCTATAAATTCATCGGAGTCTCTTGTCATTTTAACAGTGAATCCTTTTTCTTCTAATTTGCTTTTTAATTTCAATCCAACGGCTAAAACAATTTCTTTTTCTTTATAGCTGTTGTAGCCAATGGCACCAGGGTCTTTGCCGCCGTGTCCAGGATCCAAAACAATGGTTTTTATTTTTTTGCTGCCGCTTCCCTGTGCTGCAGAAGACGATGAAGCGGCTTTTGTTTCGTAGTGTTTTTTTCTGAGTACTACTTGCAAAGTTTTTCCTTCATCTTTTTTCACCAATTCAATGCCTTCGCAGTTGTCTTTTATCACAAGGGTTATTTGCACACTTTGTTTGTCTTGAATAGGAATTACCCTGCTTATCATAGAAGATTTTTTTGCCAAATCCGAGAACATTGTGCTATCTATAACAAGGCCATTTATCCGTAAAAGATAATTCGGTTTTGTGTAAAAAGTTTCCACAACAAAAGGTTTTGAGAGTTTTAGTTCCACAACTTCGCCGTTTTCTTTTGAATCTAAATTAACGCTCCACAAGTCTTTGGTTGGCTTTGAATATATTTTTGCAGAAGCAGAATCGTATTCAATGGGTCTATTCAACAGTTTTTCAAAAACCCGTAGAGAAGATGGTAGAGGCAACCAAAAAGACTGCTTGCTTGTAATTTTACTTTTCACTACGGCCTGCAGCAAAAAACTGGTGTCTTTTAAATTTACCCAAGCGCTTCCCAAAGCCCAAGAGGAATTCCCTATCTGCAAAATCCCTGCTTCGCTTTGCCAAGTCATATTCATTTTCAATTTTTTTCCTAAATCTACTCCGTCTGCATAAGCTATGCCATTCATTTTTTCAACTTGCAAATTAAAATCCTGCGCGGTTGCTTGAACCGCTATTCCAATTGCTAAAATGAACAAAATCCTTAACATTGATTATTTCCTGCGAAATCCCGAATGACTTGCCAATAAATATTATGCTCTTCTTTTAAAACTCTCTCTGCTAAAATTTCCGGAGTGTCGTTTGGGAGAACTGGAACCGCGACTTGGGCTATTATTTTGCCTGCATCGTAGTCATTATTCACAAAATGCACGGTTACTCCGGTTATTTTAACGCCTGCTTCTATTGCCTTTTCGTGTACGTGAATGCCGTAGCAACCTTTGCCGCCAAATGAGGGCAAAAGTGCGGGGTGAATGTTTATTATTTTGTTTTCAAAACGATCAAGGATATTTTCTGGAATTTTGCGCATATAACCAGATAACACGATTAAGTTAGGGTTTTCGCTTTGTAAAATTTCAAACAGATTATCTCCTTCAATAAAGCGAACCGGTACGTTGTATTTGCTGGCAACCTCTGTGGCTTTGCAATTTTTGAATGTGATAAGGCTCGCGCACTCTACATTCAATTCCCCAGAGGCAACCCGCCGCATAATGGCTTCAAAATTGCTGCCTCTTCCTGTGGAAATCATTGAGAATTTGAATTTGGGCACAAAGGGAATATAGTAAATATCAGTCCACTGACATCAAGGAATAAACACGTAAATGCCGTTATTCCATTGGTTGGGGCGAGACTTGTTGCCTTCGGCAATGTCTATGTGAACCCAGCCGTAGCCAGGTGAATCGTCAATGGTTACTTTTCTGTCTTCCATTCTGCATATACCGTGAGCGGCTCCGTTTTGAATTACCCATTCGTACAAATTTAGGTTTTCCCTCTTCGATTCGCGGTGAAGATCCAAAGCCTTTCCCAGCTTGTGAGCAGAATTGGCGGCTCCTACCTTTGAATCGGGATTTCTGTAACCGCTGTAGTTGTGAATTCTTTTGCCTTTCTTGCAATTCACGTAAACGTCTGGGAATTTGGCTTTGATGACTTCGTATATTCTAATGAGATCTTCGGAAATCAATGAAAGGTCTTCTAGACCTTCTGGCAACAAGTCAATTTGAAGAGTCGTAATCATATTTTATTTGGGCTATCAAGTTTTGAGTTGAGACATTGCTTTCTCTATATCACCTATGGCTTTTGCAATGTAGTTCTTTGCCACATTGTTTATCTTTTCTATGAGTTCGTCGTTATAGACCTCGTGTTCATATAGGTCGTTGTGGATCAGATGAATTTTGTCTTTTACACAGTCGTGGATAAAATTGATAGGCTTGAGCCACAAGGCACCGTTTATATGAATGTGGATTATGCCGAAATGCATTTTCCTTTCTTCCTCGTAGTGGAGCTTGACGTGAACATCGCTTGCGTACAAGCCGTTAATCATCTCACTTTTAAAAGTGTATTCCCTTTCTTGTATGTGGGAGGAATCTGTTCCCTCGTCCATAATGTAAAGGCTTCCTGGGTATTTTCCTAGTGTGTTTTTCATAATAAAAGTTCTCCTATGGCAAAATTTAGAAAAATGTATTCCATTTCTTCATTTGGCAAGCGATAATCCATAATATTCGCTTGTTTTAGCAGTTTATTATTTTTTGCTCTCATCTCATCAACCAGCCGCTTTGACTTTACCGTCAAAAAATGCCCATTTTTTTTCAAAATTTTTTTAGCCTTCTCAAAATCTTCATCCAAAGAGCCAACCGCTCGGCAAGAAACAATGTCCATATTTTTTAATCCGCAGTTCTCCGCTTTGCCTTGAATCACCTCCAAATTCTGTAAATTTAAGTTTTGCTTTGCCTGTTTTAAAAAATCGCATCTTTTTTTGCGAGTTTCGGTTGCGTAAAATTTTATTTGCGGAAAATAAAGGCTAAGGGGAATAACGGGAAAGCCTGCACCGGAGCCTATGTCTGTCCACTGGTTTGCAGAGCAAACGGGGTGTGTAGCGAATATAAGCGAGTCTGCTACGTGCCTTGTTAAAAGTTTTTGCTCATCGTTTTTTGAGACTAGGTTTGTGGCGCAGTTTGCTTCTAGTAGTAGCTTGCAAAATTCCTCAATTTTGCTGAGAAAATTTTCGGGCAAAATTAGGTTGTGTTCTTTGGCAAAGTTAGTTAGCATCCGTAATGGCCTTGACCCATTTTGGCACAACCTCGGTGGCTTTGCCTTGTATGAATTCGTCTGTGTAGCTGTCTCCGGTGGTTTCCAAGTTCAGGCATACAACTTGGGCGCCAGCCATTTTTGCTATTTGCTTAAAGCCTGCCGCTGGGTACACAACCCCGCTTGTGCCTATGTATGCGAACAAATTGCATCCCATTAACGCCTTTTGAATTTTATTCATTTCAAAGGGAATTTCGCCGAACCAAACTATGTGCGGCCGCATTTTTGCCCCACAGGTGGGGCATTTTTCGGGCTGGTCTTCTGAGCAACTTGTTACGTGTTCCTTTTGCCCTAGGCAGCGGACTTTCAAAAGCTCGCCGTGCATAGGTATAACCCTTTTGCTGCCGGCTCGCTGGTGCAAATCGTCAACGTTTTGCGTTATTAGCAAAAAATCATCGCCAAATTTCTCTTCTAATTTTGCAAGGGCTTGGTGTGCTGCGTTAGGTTCCACGTTTTTCAAACCCTTTCTGAGTTTATTGTAAAACTCTATAACTCGCTTAGGCTCACTTTCAAAGCCTTCTGGTGTTGCAACAATTCGCACTGGTTCGTTTTCCCACAGGCCGTCTGCATCGCGAAAGGTTTTTAGCCCGCTTTCTGCGCTAATCCCTGCCCCTGTTAAGATAACTATTTTCATGTTTTAAATATAGGAAATTTACTATATTACACTTATGTTATGCGTGGCAATACTGAAAACGAGACCGTAGGAATATCCAAAGCATTGGAAGACAGCAAAAAAATGCTGGAGATGCTCAATAAAGCTGCTATAACATTTGTTTCGCAGAGCGAAGAGTCTTTTGAGAAAAGAATAGAAGATGGAGTAAGGTCTATTTGCGATATGGCAAAAGTTGATAGATTTTGCATTTTTCGCAATTTACCCATGCCAGATTGCTTGCATGTATTGCAGGAATATCGCTGGGATAGGAAAACCAGTGGAACAATAGACATTGACCCAACGCTTAAAGATGTAACTTATGCTAAAATGGCACCCAGGTGGGAAACGATTTTGACAGATAATGAAATTGTCAACGGGCCTGTGAAAACAATGCCAGAATCGGCTATGCTGAAATCGTTTGGTATTGTATCGGCTCTTGTTGTGCCTTTGTTTATCAAAAATTCCTTTTGGGGTTTTGCGCTTTTTGAAGACCGCCATAATGAACGCTATTTTGATGAAATACAGGTTGAAATGATGCGTTCGGCCGCCTTTTTATGTGCTAATGTTTTTATTCAGTGGCAAGCAGAGATTGAAATGAATAAAACTTCCAAAGCATTGGAAAGTAGCAAACAGATGCTGGAGATGCTCAATAAAGCCGCTATAACATTTGTTTCGCAGAGCGAAGGAGCCTATGAGAGAAGAATAGAGGCTGGGGTAAGGTCTATTTGCGATATGGCAAAATTGGATAGATTTTCCGTTTTTCGCAATTTTCCAATGCCAGATGCATTGCACGTTTCGCAGATATATCGCTGGGATAGGGAAGCGGGTGGAACAACCGAGATTTTTCATAATGTTTTGAAAGATACAACTTATGCTAAATTGATGCCCAAATGGGAGAGCATTTTGGCAAATAATGAAATTATCAACGGACCTTCAAAATTGATGCCAGAATCAAAAGCGTTGAAATCGTTTGGCGTGGTATCGGCTCTTGTTGTGCCTTTGTTTATCAAAAATTCATTTTGGGGTTTTGCGCTTTTTGAAGACCGCCATAATGAACGTTATTTTGATGAAGTGCAGATTGAAATGATGCGTTCGGCTGCATTTTTATGCATTAACACTCTTATTCAACGGCAAATGGAACTTGAAATTGCAGAATCAAACGAATTGAACAGTTCTATGCTTGATGCTGTTCCTGTATCCATAGTTATTTTTAGCGAGGATGGAGATGTATTGAATTGCAATGAGGCTACCACAAAAATGTTTGAGTGCACAAAGCAGCAATTCATAGAGAATTTTTTCGATTTATCGCCAGAATATCAGCCAGACGGCTCAAAATCCAAAGAAAGGGCAAAAGAATTGGCAAGGCATATATTTACAGAAGACAGCTCGAATCTGGTATTTGAATGGATACATACTTCCTTTTCAGGAAAAATTATCCCCTGCGAAGTTACAACGACATGGGTAAAGCACAAAGGCAAATACCTAGGTTTGGTTTATATTTATGATTTGCGCAATATTAAAAAAATAGAAGCTGCCGTAACCGAAGCGCAAGAAATGATACGGGCCATAACAGAAGCAAATCCTATGGCGTATGTACTTTTCAATGAGGACTATCAGCCAATTGATTGCAACGATGCAATAGTGAAAATGCTCGGAAGCAAAAGCAAACAATATCTTTTGGATAATTATTTTACGCTCTTTTGCCCTGAGCGACAATCTTTTGACAATAAAAATTCAGAGGAAGAAGCAAAAATACTCTTGGACAAAACCGTAAAAGAAGGCAATTATACTTATGAATGGGAAATGCAATCCGCAAGCGGTGAAATTATACCTGTGGAAAACACTCTCACCTTGCTGGTGCTTAAAAACAAGAAATTTATTATTTCGTTTAAATATGATTTGCGCAACCGCAAAATTTTATTGAATAACATACGAAAACAGAAAGATTTGCTCGCCTCAAAATTGGAATTGCAAAAATCAATAACAGAAATTTCGGAGAATTTCATTATATACGAAGATATAAACAAAAGCATAGAATCGGTTGTGGAAAAATTGGGCAGGAGTTTGAATGTTTCCAGAATGGTTGTTTTCCAAGTGGATTACGAAAATAAAAAAGTTTACGCGGATAATCAATGGTATGCAGATGATGATGTGCCTATGGTTAAAATAGAACGTTTTGACAATTTCACTACCGACAAGTTGCTGTTCCCAATTGAGCTAGATGAAAATTCGCAGAGGCTTATGATTTTGTGTTCAGATACCGAGAGTGAGCCTAAATACAGTATGCTTAAATCTATGGGCATATCTTCGTTTATTTACGCTCCGCTTTATGTTGAAGGTAGTTTGTGGGGAGTTGTTTGCGCAGAAAACTGCCTTTTAGCCCATGAATGGACAGAAGACGAAAGGACATTCTTTACAACTGTTTCAAACATAATGTCTGGTGCAATTATGCGCAATGTTTACTCAACAAGGTTGCAGCAATCTCTAGACAAAGTGGTTGCCCTTAGCAAATCAAAAGACGATTTTTTATCCAAAATAAGCCACGAAATAAGAACACCTATGAATGCTATTCTCGGTATTGCCGAAATCCAATTGCAAAACGAAACTGCTCCGCAAAAAAAAGAAGCACTCGGCATAATCCACAATTCCGGCAAGTCGCTGCTTAACATTGTAAACGATTTGCTGGATTTATCCAAAATAGAAGCGAAGAAAATGGAGATAGTGCCTGTTAAATACGAGGTTGCCAGTTTAATTAACGATACCGTGCAGCTTTATGCTGCACGCATAGAAAAGAAATTGATTAAATTCAATCTTAAAGTTGATGAGAATATTCCCTCAGAGATTTTAGGAGATGAGTTGAGAATAAAGCAAATTCTCAATAACATACTTTCAAATGCATTCAAATATACCGATGCAGGTGAAATTTCAATGTCTATTACCACAGAAAAAGTCAAAGACCAAGAATCCGATATTATGCTGATTTTCCGCATAAGCGATACAGGTCAAGGCATGACAGAAGAACAGAAAAGCAGGATATTTGATGAGTATTCCCGTTTTAATTTAATTGACAATCGCAAGGTAGGTGGAACAGGGCTTGGCATGACCATTGTGCAGAATTTGGTAACCCTTATGGGTGGCAAAATTTCCATTGAAAGCGAAATTAATAAAGGTTCTGCATTTACCATTAGCCTGCCACAAAAAATTGTGAGCACAAAAGTTTTGGGCAAGGAACTCGCAGAGAATTTGCAAAACTTCCAAACGGGAAATTTTATGCAAATAAGAAAACAAAGTGTTACCCGAAGATCAATGGCTTATGGCAACGTTTTGATTGTGGACGATTTGGAATCCAATTTATACGTTGCCAAAAGTTTTATGGAACCTTACGACTTGACCATTGAGACTGCAATAAGCGGTTTTGAGGCAATAGATAAAATTAAAGAGGGCAAAATTTACGATATTATATTTATGGACCACATGATGCCAAAAATGGATGGAATAGAAGCTGTTAAAATAATACGCTCTATGGGTTATGAAGAACCTATTATTGCGCTCACGGCCAATGCGATTGTTGGGCAAGCAGAAATGTTTTTGGAAAGCGGCTTTGACGCTTTTATTTCAAAACCGATAGATGCCAAACAATTAGATTCAGAACTGAACAAATTTATTTATGATAAACAAATGCAAATAAAAAAACAAGAACTTTCAAAGATTAAGGAGGAAGGTTTATGCGATTAATGCTCAAAATAAAGGCAATCATAACTATGTATCTTCAAGTGATACTTGTCTTTATTACATTTTCGGCGATGGTTGTTTCAAGTTATGTTTTTATGCGTGATGTTGAATATGATAATATGAAGCGTGAGGCAAATAACGTGCTATCCAATATGCATCGCAATATAATACTTAGAATATCAGAGCCGAAAATCGTGGTTAAAAAAACTGCGGATATGATTACGCTAATGCTCGGAGAAAATATGAATGTCAACACAATAAAGGAATATACAAAGGGTTTCAATAAAGAGAGGAATTTTTCACAGAACATTGTTAGCTATTATATTTTTATTGATGAATCTCCTGTAGATAGCGTATGGTATAATGAAGTGCCTAAAGTTGCTGGCGAAGTGTTAATTAAAGAGCGTTTTGATAAATCGTTAGATGCGATTGTTCTTACTTATATATGCCGTATTTTTGATAAAGCGGGCAATCCACGGGGATTTGTGGGTTTGAATGTGAATTTTGAAGATGTTATGAGATTGGTAGAAAATTCACAAATTGCCGAAGGCGGTTTTGGATTGATGTTTAATCAGAGCTATGAGTTTTTAGCTCACATAGAACGCAAATTTGTAGGTAATACATCTTTATTTGACAATAATATAGGCATTTCTAAGTTTAAAGAAATTTTTGAGCAAAACGGAGAGGTTTTTGGGTTAGATTTTATAAATTTCAAAGGCGAAAAATCAGTTGCTTTTTTTAGGCAGTTGGAAAATGGATGGTACTTTGGAATTATTACGCCTGAATATAAATATTACAAAAACATAAACAAAATAGCGAAATATTTGAGTATGCTCGGAGCATTTTTTGCTTTGGTAATTAGCGTGGTTTTAATTCGCGTTATCAATGTTAGAGAAGGCATGAATAAATTGATACGCAGTCAAAAGCAAGAATTGGAAGTAACAGTGCATAGATATATGTCTATTCTCAATGCCGTGCCTTTACCGATTACCGTTACCGATTTGGATACAAAATGGACATTTATCAATACTGCGGTAGAGAGATTTTTGGGAATAACTTTAAAAGAGGCTTTGGGCAAGCCTTGCAGCGATTGGAACAGCAATATTTGCAACACGCCGAATTGCGGCATAGAATGTGCAAAGCGTGGCTTGAAGCAAACATTTTTTACGCATAATAATTCTTCATACAAGGTGGACGTTGAGGTTCTGAAAAATGTTGAGAATGAGCCTATTGGATATATAGAGGTTGTTCAAGACATAACCCAAGTGGAGAAAATGGCAAGAGCAGAAGCAGAAAACGCAAATGCTGCCAAAACTGCCTTTTTAGCAAAAATGAGCCACGAAATTCGCACGCCAATGAATGCTATTATGGGCGTGACTGAAATTCAATTGAGAAACGAAACACTGGTGCCGCAGCTAAGGGAATCTTTTGCGATAATTTACAATTCGGGCAATTTATTGCTTGGCATAATCAACAATATATTAGATTTATCCAAAATAGAGGCGGGCAAGATGGAACTTATGCCAGTTGAATACGAATTTGTGGGATTGATTCACGATGTTGTGCAGCTTAATGCTATGCGCAACAACAGCAAGCCCATAAAATTTGAACTTTATGTTGATGAAAATGTGCCCTTGGAATTAGTGGGCGATGAAATTCGCATCAAGCAGATTTTGAATAATTTGCTTTCCAATGCTTTTAAATATACGGAAAAGGGCAAAGTTAAATTATCCATTTTTGCCGAAAACGATGGAAAAAATACCATACTTATTTTGCAGGTGAGCGACACAGGTTGCGGTATGTCTAGGGAACAGGTTAATAAATTGTTCTCTTCTGAATATGTGCGTTTTAATTTGGAAGCAAATCGCACAATTGAAGGAACGGGTCTTGGCATGGCAATCACGCAGCATTTGGTGCAGATGATGAATGGCAAAATTTTTGCAGACAGCAAAATTGGCAAAGGATCTACATTCACAGTTCATTTGCCACAAAAAAACACAGGTGTTGGAATTTTGGGCGAAAAACGTGCTCGCGATATTATGTTGCTCAGAATAGACAGGACAAATATCAGAAAGGTGCAAATTGATTTTGAACAGATGCCTTATGGCAAGGTTATGGTTGTGGACGATGTGGAATCTAATCTATATGTGGCAAAAGAGATAATGGCGCATTATGGTTTGAATATTGAAGCTGTTTCCAGCGGTTTTGAAGCTATAGATAGAGTTAAGAAAGGCGAGGTTTATGATATTATATTCATGGATCATATGATGCCGAAAATGGACGGAATAGAGACTACAAAAATTCTGCGAGAATCCGGTTACACTCAACCTATTGTTGCACTAACAGCAAACGCTTTAATTGGGCAGGCAAAGATTTTTATGGAAAACGGCTTTGATGATTTTATATCAAAACCCATTGATATTAGGCAGTTGAACACTGTGCTCAACAAATTTATTCGCAATAAACAACCGCCCGAAGTAATTGCAAAAGCACAAGAAAGCGTGCCACAAGAGAAACCTAAGCCAGAAGCTCCAGCCGTAAATCCGGTATTGCTCTCATTTTTTGTGAAAGACGCAATAAACGCATTGCCAATTTTGGAGTCTGCGCTTGCGGGCATAGATACCATTTCAGATGAAGATATCCAGCTATATGCCGTTACCGCTCACGGTATTAAAAGTGCTCTTATAAATATTGGGAACACAGAACTTTCCCAGCTTGCACTCACTTTGGAAAAAGCCGGCAAAGCAAAGGATAAAGACATAATCAAGCAGCAAACGCAAGAACTGATAGATGCGCTTAAGAAAATTATTGCATCTGTACCTGTCTGAACTAGACGCCCATTCGCTACTTATTCGCTGGCGAACAGCCGAAGGCTGGTCATTCACAGAATTTGCAGTATTTGCAGAATGAGTCACATTTATTGGTTTTTTAGTATTTTTTTCTGAAAATTTATATATTACTCCTTAAAATACAATTATTAAGGAGTTTTCTATGAAAAACGCAAAACTAGCATTGGTGGCAACCCTTGGGCTTGCCTTGACATTCACGTTTTCCTGCTCATCGGGTGGTGGCAGTGATGGAGGAGGAAACGCGGTGGCATGTAGATTATCAAGTCTATCTGTGTGCTGGGACGATGATGCCGATCCAGATGGTGGTGGCGGTAGTAACGGATGTAGAGAAATGAAGGTTGATGTTTGTCAGGAAATTTCAGGAGAAGAGGCAAGCAAATATAAAGACGAACTCAAAGAAGAATGCGAAGACAAGGGTGGTAAATTTTATGATTCTTGCCCAAGTGGTTATAAATTAAAATGCAACCTAGAAGGTTACTCAATCTATTCAATCTACTACATCTACGACAAGGCATTTAATAATTGCGATGATTTTTTTAATTGGTAAATTCAATGAGCCTACCTGCCAAAAGGCAGGGAATTTGCCTAATAAACCCTCAATTTATTCGTCTTTATCTCAACGCTATCGCCTACCTGCCTTAGCACACATATCCCATATTTTTCGGCTTCTTCCAAAACTTTTTGATTAAATGAAAAACCTGCAATACCAAGGTAGATTTTGTGTTTAGAGTATTCTGGCCAAAGCTCTCTGAATTTAGGCAATCTCTCTTCTGCTAATTCCTTGACGAATTTAGGATGTATTCTGTGTTTTGTCTCTATTATAGCAACGGATTTGCCATTCACCAAAACAATGTCAAATTCTATTAGCGAAATGCCATTTTTACAGCATTCCATATTCGCTATCATTTTGTCATATTTTTGCCCTGCGAAAGAGAGTTTTCCCATCAATATATTTTGAAAATACTGTTCCGCGTGAGAGCCGATATTCTCATCTACGCCACCCATTCGCCTAGATAGTTCTTTTATTATCCTATCAGTTTCCTTCTGCAAAGCGGCAATTTCCTTCCTATCTTCTGCAAAGCTGGCAACTAAATCTTTTAATTCTTGGTCTGTCATAAATATCCTCATTTTGGGGCTTATAATATAAATATAGCTATAAATTTGGAAAATATTGTCAAAAAAGGTAAAAATCGCATATTTGGCATACAATTGTATGCAAAATGAGGTTCAGATAATTTACTCACCCTGCCAATTTCAAATTTTTTACTCACCCTGCCAATCTCACTTCGTGGGCAGGGTTCGCCCTACGGGCTGTCCTGCGGACATTAAAAATTTTCTAACAATGCCTGTTTTCTTGGCAAATCTTTTGGACAGGCACGAAAATTTTTTCTATATTTAAAAACGGGGAGCGTTTTATTATATCGCCTTATTTAGAGGTTTTTTATGCGCATTTTTGCTATTTGCGCCGTTTTTTGCTGTTCTACGCTCCTTGCCGCCGGGGAAAGAGCTACTCTGAACATATTCACAAGTCCAGATAACGCAAACATATTTTTGGATGGCAATCCCGAGAAAGAAATATCTGGGTCGCCTTTTGAAAATCCCGCTATGCTAACAGGCGAGCACACTGCTTTTCTGATTCCAACAATTGAGAGCTTTGTTCCTGCCACATACAATTTTGTTTTGCACAACGGGCGTGTTTTTGAAATAAACCACGATTTTTTGCGAAGAAACCAAGTTCGCGATGCTTATTCCCTGTCTCCCTCGGAATATCATATAGAGACAAATGCCGGCTTTTTGTATTTCAACGAATTTAGCCCAAATGCCATTTATACAATGCCTTTTGACTTTCGTTTGGGTTTGCCTTTTGGCTTTGGAGCAAGGCTTGCCTTTCCTGTTCAGGAACGGGAGATAAATAATTTTTTGCTAGGCTTGCAATACAATTATTTTCCATTGCAGATAGGCATAGCCCTAGACTGGATAAGCCCAAGAGGTTCCGGCTTCTCCGCTGTGCGTGCTGTAATTTTGGCAGAGCAAAATGTGCTGTTTTTAAATCTGTTGGAAAACTTGGTTTACGAATATTCAAAACAGGAAAAAGCGGAATTCTATTTGCGTGCAGGTATGCCAATTGAGCATATATTTTTGCCATATTTGGCGGTGCGAGAGAAAATTCACTTGCCATTGAAAAGCCATATATTTTACGCAGAACCCGGAGCATTGCTGCAGGTGAGCAATGGATTTTCTCTTGAAATTTCTATTCCTCTTGCCATTCTAGGAAATGCTAAAAAAGGTTTTGGATTTTATTTTGGTTTGCATTCTGATTTTTCTTTTGGCAAAGAGAGCAAAAGAGATATTCCCAAAACGAGTAAAATCATTTGGGATGTAAATGAGGTTAGCAATGGGGAATACAAAAAATTCTGCGAAGAAACGGGACGCGAAATTCCAGCAAAAGCAAAAATAAAAGAATTAGAAGATTATCCTGTTCTGCACATAAACTTAAAAGATGCCATTGCTTATGCAAAGTGGAAAAAGAAGCGATTGCCCACAACAGAAGAGTGGAAAGCACTCGCTGCTACTTATTCAAATTCAAACTTAAACAATTTTTGCGAAGTCCGAAAATTATCAAAAGTTTATGAAGGACCTATCATAAATGGCGTTAGAAACTTTGCAGGCAATGCCGCTATTTGGCTTATGCCAGAAAATGAAAGCACTAGTGTTGCAAGTTTTGCAGGCAGTTCTTATGGAGATTCTTTTGATACTTGCAAAAAGAAGGCGATGTTGACGGATTTGTCTTCGCCAAGTGGGAATGAATTTGTGGGGATTAGGTTGGTGGGAGATTTTTAGTTTTACCCTATTATCAACAACTCATGCGATGTTTTTACATTTTCATTATCATAATTTCTTTCCAACCTGTTTTTGCCAATTCGAGTTTCGCCTTGCCCCATTGTATATTGCCAAGAAATTTCTACTATTTTAAAATTTTTATATGTTTCTCTAACCCAAGTGCAATCATTATAAGACAAAATAAAACCGCCATTATGCTGCTTCAATAAATCGGCTAATTTATCGTGGCTAAAATTATTATGATGAACAGGAAAATTGCGCATAGGATAAATCCCTTTAAACATTTTGCTATCGCCATCTAAAAAATAGGGAGGGTCAAGGTACAAAAAATCGCCATTGTGTTTTGGTATTGAGGTATCAAAATTCTCTTTGTAAACTTGCAAATTTGGAACATTGAAATTTTTAACTTTTTCCAGCATTGCCAAATAACGTTTTTTATCCACATAAATACTAGACATCCAACCCAAAAATCCAGGTCCATAGCTCAAATTGTGATTGAAATGATAATATGCTGCTAAATCTAATTTGGAATGTTTATTTTTTATATAGCCATTTTTTTTATTCCAAACCTTTTTTAATAAATCTTTAATTCGTTCATATTCTTCTTTTGTATTTTCTAATTTACTCAATCGTTCAAATAATTTTTTTGGTTTTTTAATTTGCATTTGCCAATAATTAACAAGCAATTCAAAAATATCAAACCCTATAACATCAAGCCCTAATTCCTTTGCGCAGGCTATTTCAAATGAGCCACCTCCGATAAATGGAGATACAATGCGTTTCAGTTTATTAGGTAAATGTTCAACTATATGACCTACGGCAAGCGATTTACCTCCAGCATATCTAAGAGGCGTACCTGCATACCTTTTGTATTTGCCGCTTGAGCCTCGTAACTTACCAAGAAACATCTGTTTACGGGATTGAAATGAAGTTTCTAAAGTCATAGATTGTTAATGTAGAATAATTTTCGGCACACTTTTTGCATATATAATTTTGAACCATTTCACACGAGGTTTTTATGAAAATCAGCTGGGACATCGCAAAAATCAAGGAAACTTATGGGAATGAGAAAAAGACATCTAAGCCTTTTGTAATTCCTGGGCAAGATGCAGCCAAGACAGATAGCAAGAAAATCACTTGGGGCATAGATACTATTAAAGACGTTTATGAGCCTGAAAAAACTAAGAAAAAATAGAGAGCAATTTGTCCACTATCCCTATGTAGGCATCCAAAATTTTGTAGCCGAATAAATATGAAATTGGGGCGCCAAGCCCAAGAAAAGGCCCGAAAGGAAGGGGTTTAGTCATATCTTTTTTTGCTATAAATCTGAACGGAACTATCACCGCCAAAGCCAAAAGCGAACCTATTATCAACGCTACATAAGCTAGTTCCGCACCCATAATTGCACCAAATCCGGCAAAAAGTTTCACATCTCCAAAACCCATTCCCTCCTTTTTTATTATTATTGAAATAGCAAAAGAGAACAAAAACAAACCTCCTCCGCACGCAGCAATGCCTATCAAGGAATCTATCCAGTCAATTCCACCATCAAAAAAAGACAATGCAAAACCCAGCAAAACCCCGCCTATGGTAACAGTATCTGGCAAAAGCAAATACTTGAAATCTATGGCAAAAATGGGAATTAGAGTTACCATAAGCCAAAACAAACGCAAACTCTCAGCCATATTTGCATATTGCCAAGGGCTAGGTTCTGCAATTATGGCGGCTAAAAATCCGAGTTGCAATCCAAAGAATTCCACCAAAGGATATTTAATTGAAATTGGCTCTTTGCAGTTTGCGCATTTACCACCCAAAAACAGCCAGCTCAAAATAGGAATGTTTTGCCAAGGCAAAATTCGGTGCTTGCAAATTGGGCAATGAGAACCAGGTTTTATTATGGACATATTGCGCGGCATTCTGTATATCAGCACGTTGAAAAAACTGCCACAGCAAACCCCTAAAATAGGGAACAAAATCCATAAGAAAATAGCAGGTATATTCACGCCCCAAATAATCTAGAAATTATCTATATTATTAATACGAGGAAATATTATGAATGAACCTTTAGTAGCAACAAAAATTGCAAGCCGCAGAGAGCGGCTAAATGATGAAATAGAGCATTTGGAAATAGAACGTGACTTACTTCGCTCAAAAGAAGATATTGCTGCCGGAAGATTAGTACCTAATGAGGTAGTTATGAAAATGCTGGAAGCAAAATGCAGGTAAATTGGTCGCCTTGTGCAATTGAAGCACTTATGGAAGCCGCTGATTACATAAAACAGTTTTCTGTTGGCAGAGCTAAAAAATTTTATGAGACAATTAAAGAAAAAGTTAAATTATTGGGAAATCAGCCTTTTATAGGCAAGAAGTATGAGAGACATCCAGAATATCGTGAATTTTTAGTTCATAGAAATTATAAGATATACTATCATATAGAACATAGCAAGAACAAACAAGAAATGGTAGTTATAGACATATTTAGACATTGCAAAAGAGACTATTGGACTCCGTAAGAATGTATTAAAATGAACTTTTGGCATTTTTCGAGAAAAATCACTTTTTTCACCTAAAAATCACCGCGTTTCCCTAAAATAATATATATTAATAATTGTTAAAAAGAATAGAGGTGAAAAATGTTTTCTAAAGTCTTCTCTAGTGGCTTGGCAATTGGATTTGTGATGGTTGCACTTTCAGGCTGTGCATCATTAAATGAATGGCACAATTATTAACTATTATTTTAGAGCTGAAGTTCATTCAACAGGATGGATATTTGCTAAAGGTATTTCCATAAAAATTGACGATCAAATGTATAGATTAAATGACGATAATCCAAATAGACACGTTCAAAGCGGGCAATATGTTATAGAAATACTAACTTTTAACATAACACCAGAAATGTTGGAACAATTAAAAAATGCAAAAACATTTACAGCTGAACTACATAAAAGAGTTGAAACAGTTACGGGTGAAAATTTGGAAAAGGTAAAAGCTTTTATACAATAAAAAATATTTTATTATAAATATCTCTAAACAAAATCCGTACTCTTGACTTTGGATTTTTTCTTCTCGGCAAAATCTTCTGCGGCTAGCAGGGTTCTTTTTGCCTTGCTCCACAATTCTTCAAGGGCTATTTCTGTGCGGCGCTCTGCTTCAAATAGATGAACCATAATGTCTCCGGCATCCAAAACTGCCCAGCGTGTTAGTTCTTTGTATTCAATTTTTGCAGGCTCGCCCCCTGCCTGTTTGTATGCTTTTTGCAGTTCATTTAAAATAGCCTGCATTTGGGCGCTGCTCTCGCAGGTTCCAACTAAATACCAATCCACAACGCCAGATAGCCCTTGCAAATTCAAAAGTTCAACATTCTCAGCGCGAAGCTCAAACAAAATTTGAGCGCCTATCTTCACGCTTGCCGGGTATCTCTTCATAAAATCCTCTTTTTAAGTACTTTTCTATAATCTTTGCCCAAAAAAATAGTTGCACTTATGTTTCCGCTTAAAGTGTCTTGCAAAACTATAAAATTTTTTGTGTCTAAATTCTCTTTTAACTGTTTGTAGCCCGCCCAGTGAGGATTGCGAATGGCTATGATTGTTTCTTCGTAGTTTGTCCATTGCGGGTCTGTGTCTGCAGTTAGAATATCAAAGCCCCGAGCACTCAAAAATTTTCTGGATTCCTCTGCTGCACCGAAAATTCCACAGCTGTTGTAAATCACTATTTGCCCAGGCACAGGTTCTGGGCGGGCAGTCTGAGCATTTTGCGGCTCTTCTTCGCAAGCAAAGAAAAAACTACATATCGCAAAGATTACTAAGCGCGGCAATAGCATCTGACTTGCCCAATTCATACAGTCTCTCCAATTTTGCCAAATCACTTTCTGTTCTTGTAACATTTAAATCTTTGCTTGGACGAATTAAAATAATTTTGCCCTTTTTTGCCTCTTCCTCTACAAATTCCAAATTTTTGTTGTACCTAGCAACATAAGAATTTATCGCTCTTGCAAATTTCGGATACCTGAAATAAAATAACATTGAAGGATGAAATCTATTTTTTCTGCGGAAGCCTTCTGGATGAGTTAAAACAACCACATTTTTTGAACAGCCGAGTTCTATGGATTTTTTTAGAGGTATGGCATCTGTTATTCCGCCGTCCATGAGCTTTTTGCCCTTGTGTTTCACTATTTTGCACATAAAAGGAATGGAAGAAGAAGCCTTTAGCACTTTTATAATATGCTCGTCTTTGTCAAAATATTCCGGCTTGCCTGTTTCAACATTGGAGCAAACTGTGATAAAACGTGTTGGCGATGTTAAAAAAACTTCTGTATCAAAAGGAATGGTTTTGGGAATTTCATCGTATATAAAATCTATTCCAAAATAATTTCCAGTTTTTATATAACTGCTAAAAGATAAGTAGCGAGGGTCATTTCTGAATTCTTTTAAAATTCTCAAATTTCTTCCGTGCTGCCTTGAAACAAGAGAGCAGCCATAGCCAGCTCCAGCAGAAACCCCTATAACAAGTTGGAATTCTATGCCCTTTTCCAAAAACGCATCAATAACGCCAGAAGTGTACAAACCCCTCAAACCACCACCTTCCAAAACAAGCCCATAATCTAACATAGTTTGTTACTCCTGTGCTTGAAACAATATAGAAAATGGTCTGAATTAGAATTTCGGAGTATTATGTTTTTTAATAGGATTTAATATTAGAATATTCCCTTTTTGCTGGAACTTGGTAAAACCTGTTTTCTTCGGGGCAGTAGCCAGTTAAGAGTTTTCCGTAAACGCAGCCTGTGTCTAAGCCTTTTGCGTGTGGAAAATCCACAAGACCGTTCATAGCCCAATGCCCAAAGATAACGGTTCTGTCTGCAAAGGAGGCTTGTTCGTACCAAGGTTTTTCGTTCCACAGCCTTATAGTCAGAATATCTCTGATGTTCATCTCTTCCAAGGATTTTTTCCCTGGCTCCAAACCGGCGTGCAATAAAATTTCTCTGCCTGTGTCTATCCATAGAGGGAATTTTGAAACTATTTCGGCAAGCCACTGCGGTTTTTGAACGTTCTCCAAAAAATGCAACTCCTTTGGTGTTTTTTGCTCTTGCTCGGGTTTGCTCAAAATTTGCAAAAGCTTTGCCTCGTGGTTCCCCAAAACACATTTTATGTTGTGTTCCAAAATAAATTCAACGGTCGCCGGGCTGTTTGGTCCTTTGTTTATCAAATCTCCTGTTTGGTAAATTTTATCTTCGGCGTTTGGGGAAAATTTTTCAAATAGTTCTGCGAGTTCATCTACGCAGCCGTGCACATCGCCAATGAAAAATGTTCTGGACACTATGCAATTTCCAATATCAAGTCGCCTCGCATAACGGTTTGCCCACGCTCAACTTTAACTGTTTGGATTTTACCATCGCAGGGAGCGAGAATTTCATTTTCCATTTTCATAGCTTCCAAAATCCCAAGCAACTGCCCTTTTTTAACATCTTGCCCAGGCTTTGCCTGCAAGCTGGAAATTTGCCCAGGTAACACTGCGGTTATCTTCCCACCACCGGTATGCTTTGTCGGCTTGGATTCGCCACCATAATGCGAACTGTCTATTTTGCTAACGTCCACGCTGTAGCGTGTTCCGTTTATATCAACTGAATCTGGAAAACCGTTGCTTTTTTTGCGCACCACAATGGATAAAACCTTTCCGTTCACCATCACAAGCCTAGGCGAGCCGTCTGACCAGGTTTCCAGTATGCGAACTTTTGAAACCTCTCTTTCTTTTTTTATCTCAAAATCCGAGCGCAAGCTCGCGATTTGCGGAATATCAAAGACATTTTTCTGAGTACGAGTTCTGACTGTGCATTTCATGGGGTTAATATAGTAAAATCTGAAATAAAAACTTCATATAATGAAGTCTCAAAGTCTATTGTATAATCTGAACAACCAGAAATCTTTCCAAAAGTAGGTTGATAATGCGTAATGTAGTGAAATTCCTGATTATATTTTATTTCAAACCGCCGTTCAATAGTACAACCCTGAGGACGATTTAAGAACTCAAGCTCGTGATTCTTAATTTCATCGTATATTTTTTGATACATATCAGATATTGATGTATATTCGGGTTCAACAATTGCTCCGTTTTCGTGCGGAGCCTTGCCAATATATTTAAAGGAATCCATAGTGTCATTTTTTACCGCTATTTCAACTTTATAATTATACGGTGCTCCGTAATATTTTTTAGCTCTTGATACTATGTAATTATAATCTTTCATATCTAATGTGAAATTATAATTTTTTATATTCGGGTTTTTCCAAATATCCCATTCAGACATAAATTTTTTCTCATCAAAATAAAAATCAGGCGTTTTCTCTTCTGTAGAACAAGAGCATAAAATCAAGCAAGCAAGCAAAAGTAGGTATTTCATAATCGGTAACCTCCTTATTTATATAATGCACTAACTTTTACATTTTGATAATTATAAGAAGGGTCAAAAACACCGCTTAAATAATAACCATTGCTATTATCTCCCCAACCCCAATTATTATGTATATAATAATTGTAATAATTGGAGTTGTTAAGGCGTTTCGCTAATCCATCAATAACCCAAAGATGGCATTCCTTAGTGATGATAGCATCACAACCTTCTGCTAGTATAGGTTTGCCAGTTATTAAAGGTGTTGTAACAAGTGACAAACCATAGTCAGCATAAGTGATATAAAGTATAAACCCTTTGGATTTTAAAAAGCCTAAAGGGTTCCCACTTGTGGTATAGCTACCTTTGCAACCGTTGCTGTAATCCATTATTACACCATCACCTATTCGTTCAAATAAATCTGCTACTTGATTTCTCGCTCTAGTTTTTATAAATGTATCAAAGTCATCATCCATTGGAGATGGTTCAAAATCCCTGCCTCGTTTGTACTTTTTTAAAGAATACCAGTTATAAGAAGGGCCGCCTAGCGAGGAAGGATATTCCCAATAAGACATAATTTGCGCTACTGCTGTTGCTGCGCAACCTGCCAAGACATTGCCATTGCCGGTGTTTGTGCAGCCCTTATATTCTAAATTATTATTAAAAGGTTTTTTCTGATCCCATTCCACAGTCACAAGTGGCTCTACAACGATATCAAGAAAGGCACTAGGGTAAGGCTTTTGAGCTACAACTATTCCCCTCTCTTCATCACTCTTGCCATATTTTGCAATGGATTCCAGCATATAGCCTTCAAGCCTTTCCAAAAATAACTTCAAACCAGGGTTATCCGTTTCTCCATTGACCAAAGAACCTTTTTGCGTAAACGCCAGCAAGGGGCTTTCAATTCTCTTATCTTTTGAGATTATCACAAAACCCGAAGAATCCTCAAAATTGAAAACATAAGCCAAAGTATCTGAAATATCAAGAGCCTCACTATATTCACCAGATTTCATCATAGAAGATTTAAGGTTGCCAAAACGCAGAATAGAAACCGAATTCACTGTTCTGCTTGATTTGGACTCCGAAGGGTGCTCGCTATCCAAGAAAGCAATAGCTTCTTCTGCTAAATTTGTAGCTTCTTGCACATCAATGCGGTTGGTATTCTGTACTTTGGCAAGAGGTTCGCTACTAGGTAAACCATTGCTTGGCAAATTCTCATCGGAACACGATAAAAGAAAGGCAAGGGAAAATAAGACGTATATAAAATTCCTTTTCATAAAAACTCCGTATAATGAATGAAATGACTCTATCTATTAATATAGATTATTATTGTTGCAATGTCAATACATATATGTATAATATAAGCAAAACCTTTAAATCGCGCAATATTTCACTTTAAATCACACGAATCGCACAAGATTTTCAAATTCCTTTTTCGGAATGGTACAGAAAACCTTGACTATTTCAGCATCAAGCTGTGTTCCGGCAACGTCTTTGATAATCTGCACGGCTTCTTCGTAGCTTTTCTTAGGTCTGTAAATACGGTCGGTGCAAAGTGCCGAGAATGTATCGGCAATGGCGATGATTCTGGATTCCAGCGGTATTTTCTCCGGTGGTATGTTGAAATAGCCCTTTCCGTCCATGCGTTCGTGGTGGTAGTAAACAATTTCTCCAATTAACTGGTAGCTTGTAGGTTCAAGAATTTTTTTCCCCAGCATAGGGTGCTGTTCTATCATAAGCCTCTCCTCTGGCGTAAGTGTGCCGGGTTTATTGAGAACATTGTCTGGAATTCCGATTTTCCCAATATCGTGCAAAACGGCGGCATCTATTAACCTTGTCTTATGGATTTTATTTTTTATCCGTTCCGGCAAATATTTGTATATGAGCTTGGTTACATTTGCCACGTGAATGGAGTGCCCCTGAGTATATTCGTCTTTTGCCTCCATCGCATTCACGAGAGCTTTAATGATTTCGTTGGTTTTTTTGGAAATGGTTGTGGACATGCGCTTGAGCATTGTAATCATGGTATAAACGAAAACCGCGCCAAACACGAAAACAAAGGCTATGAGCAGATTTGTCATTGAAACAGTGTCTGCAACGAGGAAAATTATATCAACCGCTATGTAGCAAACAAAGAAAAACACCATGAGAATCATGCATATAGTGTAAATCCAATCTGCGAATATTTTTTGCTCATTTGCCTGCACCTTGAAGTTAGCAAGGGATTTTAAAAATGTCATTATGCTGTACAGCATAATACAACCACCAGCCGTGACAAGCAATGCACATATACATTTTAGCAATGTATTTTTCTCCTTATTTGTATATAATGTAGAAAATCTTTAATTTTCTGAAAAATCAGAAACAGTGATTTCGTGTTCTGTGGTTTCAAATATACAACCTGAGTATATTTTCCAAGTAGGCTTATAGGAGCTAATATAATGAAATTCCTGATCATATTCCATTTTATACCCCCATGAAGCAAGACAATCGCTTGTTTTATTTGATAGTTCAAGCTCACTTTTCTTTATATCATCGTATATTTTTTGATACATATCGGATATTGTAGTATATTCGGGTTCAACATCTGGATTCGGAGTTATGCTAATAGGTTCACGCGGAGTATATTCAAAGGAATCCATAACGCCATTTTTTACTGTTATTTTAACTTCATAGGGATACGCTGGATAAATAGTCATTATAGTAGCCTTAACTTTTGGGTAGAGTGGTGGAAAGTCCCAATAAGGAAGCTCCCCTTTCAATGTAAAACTATAATTTTTAATATCTTGGTTTTTCCAAATATCCCATTCGGATTTGAATTTTTCCTCGTCAAAATGAAAAGCTATCGTTTTTTCTTTTTCAGAAGAGCAAGAGCATAAAATCAGGCAAGCAAGCAAAAGTAGGTATTTCATAATCGGTAGCCCTATAAGATGACCCTATCTATTAATATAGGTTATTATTGTTGCAATAGTATAATAATATGAGATAATTATTGTTTCACGTGAAACAATCGCGGTTTTTTGTTAAATTTCAATCAAATGAAAAAGAAATTATCAATAATTGTTGCGTGGCTGTAAAAAAAATTCTATATTATTATTGTATGGAGTTAAAAAGAATCGGATTTATAGCTACGGCAACTTTTGCCCTCGGCGCTATATCGTGTGCCGATTTGCCCAAAACAGGCGAGATGCGCTATTCGGGTGACCGCGAATCCTATACCTCAGAGGATTTTGAAAGTCTAGACGAGGCAACTCGCAAAGAAACAGAATACAAAGCCGATTCCATAATCAAAAAATACAACAACAAATTCGTCAAGGACTGCACTCCGTATTCAGAAGACCAAATAAACTCTAAAAGAAACAAGCGCCTTGACTGCGTGACGTTCAAATAACCCCCCTTGAATGGAGATTTTTTTAACAAAAATCACCATTCGTCCCCCCGTTTTTCCGCTCGGAGAGCTAACGGGGGGAACGCCACAGCGAAATTCAGAGTTGATCAGTGGCTACTTTTAAGTGACGTTTCACGTGAAACAATTTTTGGGTTTTAATTCTTTCTCATAGAAAATGCGGTTTTATCAAATTTTACGGGTTTATCTGGGTCTAGTCCAAGGGCGGCTTTTGTTGCTCTATTTGCCCAGAGCATTCTCTCTTCCACGGATAAGTCAAAGCCAGCAGACCGCTGCTCTGCTTCGGCAAAAGTTCCCGAAAAATGTGCGGTTCTGTCAAGGGGCATTTTTTCCTCCTTTTGAAAGATGTTCGGCATCGTCTAAATCTTTATGTCTTCCAGCAAATTTCTTTGCTGTAATTAAATCCGCTCTTGATACAACAAAAAACGAAATCCCGTCCGCTTCCATTTTCACGGAATTATTAAATGCTTGTTCAAAATCAAGGCCTTTTACAGCAAGCATAAGGTCAATGCAAGTCGGAGGCCTACCAAATGTAAACACGTCAATATTTGGATTATTGAAAAAATTTTCATACGTCATATCAAAAACTGGCATACCAAATATCTGAAATGCTTTGCAGATTTTTAGATAATTTTCCTCACTTTTTTCAACCCAAATATCCAAGTCCACCGTAGTTCTCGCATATCCGTGCAAAATTACTGCCGCCCCGCCAACGATTAAGTATTTAACTTTACTACTGTTAAAAGCCTTCAAAAAATCTTGCAAATCCGGTTCTTGCAAAAACATATTGGAAATATAGTAAAAAATTTCTATATTTATGCCAACGTGAAATATAGGAGAATGCTATGGAAGATATAGTACTTATCGTTGGATTTGTAATTTTAGCCTTTGTAATTGCGCAATTGGTTGTAATTATAGTGCTTTTCTCAAAGAATAGGCAAAATATACAGGCAGATGTATCTATGAGGCTTGCGGAATATGCTCAAAGCCTTGAAAAAAATGAAACTGCTTTGCGAGACGAATTTGGAAAAAATAGGGAAGAAACATACAAATCCGCAAGGGACTCAAGGAAAGAATTGTCTTCAAACTTGAAATCTGTTTCGGAGCAGCTATCCACCATAATTACCAATTTCACGGGACTGGTCGATAATAAAATGAAGACCATTCAGGAATTTATGGATTCGGGTTTAAAATCCAACCGCGAGGAACTTTCGGCATCTCTAAAGGCATTTGAAGACAAATCTTCGGAAAAAATGGAAGCACTCACAAAAGACACAAGAGAAGAACTCGAAAAAAGCCGTGATACACTTGAAAAAAAGTTGGCTGATTTAATGGAAGGAAATGAAAAAAAATTAGAAGAAATGAGGGAAACCACGGATTCCAGTTTAAAAGCCAGCCGTGAGGAACTTTCAGAATCTCTAAAAATCTTTGAGGAAAAATCTTCGGTAAAAATTGACGCATTGACGAAATACACAAAAGACGAACTTGAAAAGAATCGTGATTCAGTTGAAAAAAAGCTGGCTGATATAACAAGAGGAAATGAGAAAAAATTGAATGAAATGAGGGAAACCACAGATTCTGGTTTAAAATACAGCCGTGAAGTGATTTCAACATCTCTAAAAGCCTTTGAAGACAAATTTGCAACAAAAATTGAAGCAATGCAAAAAGGAAATGAGAAAAAGCTAGATGAAATGAGAGAAACCGTAGATGAGAAATTGCATAAAACGCTTGAAACACGTCTTGGTGAATCATTTAAAGTTATAAGCGATAGGCTTGAACTTGTGCAAAAGAACCTCGGAGAAATGCAAACACTAGCAAATGAAGTTGGCAGCATAAAAAATGTTCTATCCAATGTAAAAGCCAAGGGCGTTTTGGGCGAGTACCAACTTGGGGCTATACTTGGGCAGGTTCTTACACCTGAGCAATATGCTCAAAGCGTGGAAACTAAAGCTGGCAGTGGCGAGAAAGTTGAATTCGCAGTGAAAATTCCGAGCAGAGATGATTCAAACAGGGTAATTTGGCTGCCCATAGATGCAAAATTCCCAACTCCTGACTATGAAACTCTGTTGGATGCCTATGAATCAGGAGAAAAAGAGGGAATTTCAAAGGCACAAGAAGAGCTAAAAGCAAAGATAGAAGGATTCGCTCAGAATATCCGTCAAAAATATATTGCTCCGCCCAATACCACCGAATTTGGCATAATGTTCTTGCCTTTTGAAGGTTTGTATGCAGAAGTGCTGCGCATTCCGGGTTTGTTTGAGAGCATTCAGAACACCCATAAAGTTACCATAGCAGGCCCAACCACAATTTCTGCCTTTTTGAATAGCTTGCAAATGGGCTTTAGAAGCCTTGTGGTGGAAAAACGCACCAATGAGATTTGGGATTTGCTCGGCGCGGTGAAAACCGAATTCGGCAAATTTGCCGTTGTGCTTCAGAAAACAAGAGAAAAGTTGAACATTGCGATCAACGAAATTGACAATGCAGATACACGCACAAGGGCAATAGAGAAAAAGTTGAGCAATGTTCGCACATTGCCGGAAGTGGAAGCTCAAAAGCTGTTGGGCGATTTGAGCGATACGGGTGATGATGAGGCTGACGCGGATGCAGAGAGTACTGAGATTAAGACCGAAACTGATGAAAGCGTGGCAGAGAGTGTGGAGATTAAAACAGGAACCAAGGTTGATGTAGATGTGGTTGAGCCTGAACCAGAATCAGAACCTGAACCTGTTGCGAGTGTGTCTGCGATTGAGGTTGAGCCTGAGCCAGAACCTGCTACGAGTGTGGCTACTATTGCAGAGCCTGAACTTGATGTGAATGTGGCTATGGCAGATGATTTAGAATAAAATGTCTGAATCATATTTTTTTGTTGGTGTTGCTGGCGTTGGGATGAGCGCGCTTGCTCAGTTTTTAGCTGGAAAGGGCGTAGAGGCTTCCGGTTCTGACCGCCGCTTTGAGCACAGCGAAGGCGAACAGGTGAAAAGTCAGTTGCAACAAGCTGGCGTTAAATGCTTTTTGCAAGACGGCAGCGGAGTAAATAAAAATTTGAGTGCGGTTGTTGTTAGCACTGCGATAGAAAGCGGAAACCCAGATACAGAAGCGGCAAAAAAATTGGATATTCCAATCATTCACCGTAGCGAACTTTTGGCAAAAATCACAAGCGAAAATCCAACCATAGCGGTTAGCGGAACGAGCGGAAAAAGCACGGTGACGGGTTTGATTTGGCATATATTGAACGAGTGCAAAAAAGGCCCAAGCCTTTTGAGCGGAGCGGGGTTAAGCGTTTTGGAAGAGCAAGGCAAAATAGGCAACGCCGTTGCAGGCAAGGGCTGGCTTGTTGCAGAAGCAGACGAAAGCGATGGAACCTTGGTTAGATACAGCCCAAAAATAGGCTTGGTTTTGAACATAGACAAAGACCACAAGGAACTGCCAGAATTGGAAAATCTTTTTGCAGAGTTTGCCGCCAATGTTCGCAAAGTGAATGGAACTTTGATAGTGAACGGTTCGCATCCACTTGCCTTGAAATTAGCAGACGAAAAAACGATATTATTTGGAATTGAAGATTACAAGCCAAACGGTATTTCTTCTGAATTCAAAATTTCTTGCAATGGAGAGAGTGCGGATTTTTATTTGCCATTACCCGGCAAGCACAATGCAGAAAATGCCGCTGCCGCAACCGCTGCTTGCAAAGTTACAGGAGTATCTTTAAAAGAATGCGCGGAGGCTCTTAAAACTTGGAAAGGCATTCACCGCCGGAGCCAAATTTACAACTGCAAAAACGGAATTACTATGGTTGATGATTACGCCCACAATCCTGCGAAAATAGCGGCGAGTATTCGCTCCTGCCAAGATTTTGCAAAAGGAAAAGTGTTCGCTTGGTTTCAGCCGCACGGTTTTGGTCCAACAAAGTTTTTAAAAGACGATTTGGTAAAAGAGATTTCTGAAGTTCTACGCCCAAGCGATGAAATGTGGTTCAGTTCCATATATTACGCAGGCGGCACAGCAGACCGCAGTTTTGATTCGGATATTCTTTCAGATGCTTTGAAGGAAAAGGGCTGCAATGCGAATTTTATTCCTAATAGAGATGAATGCTTAAAGGAAATAATAAGCAAAGCAAAATCCGGTGATGTTATTTTGCTTATGGGAGCTAGAGACCCCAGTTTATCGGAGTTCTCTAAAAAAATATTTCTTCAATAGTTGGTGCTCCAACTCCGCTTTCACAATCCCAATTAGGGTCAAGATAAAGACCAGGGGAAAGGTAATAATAAGGCGTATTTTGAGGCTTTATAATGTTTTTTAGCGTAAAGTCTTTATCATCGCATATAAGAAACGCACCTGATAAACCTTCATTTTTTATCACTGATTTGCAATTTTCTCCATAATTACCGCCGGGGCGTACATCATATAAAACGTATATTGAATTTAAAGTATCCTTTGAGAGAATAAAAGGTTCGTAGTAGGTATTGCGATGGTCAAAAGTCATAGCAAAATAATTACATTCGGACTTTGCTTGCCCATTGCCGAATATATGAGGGAACCATAATTTCAAGGTATCGGTATTTGTAACAATCTTATAGCTTTCATTTTCAACATTTTGAAAGGAAACTACCCTGCTATCCATAACTGGTTTTGGCATTATAGGACGCGGGTGATTTGGGAAAAAACCTTTTTTAGGTTCTGTTTCCCATTTACTGCAATCCCAACCTGGAACCGCGTAAGGAGAACCATTAAGATTTATATTGTTTTTAAATGTGTTTGCTTTATCATCGCACACAAGCATAGCTTCATAAAAAATATCACACGTCTGTACGCATCCTTCACTGCTAATGCTGGGTTTTAGTGAATATAAAACCATATCCTTGGCAAGAACCAAATAGCCCGAACTTGTAGAATTAGTAGAATTGTATATTGCAAAATAATTGCATTCATTTTGTTCATCATTAAAATCGTTGGGGAACCAAGATTTCAAAGTATCTATGTTGTCAATAATTCCTCTATATTCCAATTGCTCATTCCAATGTACTCCACCTTGATAAGAAACCACCCTGCTATCCATAACAGGCATTCCACCACTGCTAGAGTTGTGGTGGTTAACTGACCCACCTGGCTTTAAATAGTCCAAATCATAATCATAGTTATGGTTGCCGCAAGCCCCAAGTGCGAATGCTGCTACGCAGAAAAGCAAATATTTAGCAAACGTTTTCATGTGAAACCTCGCTATTTAAACCATATTAATTATAATATAGTAAATAGTTGGTATCAAAGAATACTGTCTGGAATTGCTTATTTTTTAAACTGTTATTTAGCTCAATTATTATACCCCAGTGCCACATATCATCTGCAACATGTACTCTAGGTACCAATCGATTAATAACAATATCGCCGTTTTTATCAATCCTTTCCACTTTATGTCTAATAGAACTGCTCGGCTCCCAAAGTTCAACAATCACAAGAAAACTATCTGCGAAATAATTATCGGTATATTTTTCAATCGTATTATAATCTTCCTGCTCGTACCATACTTCACCTTGTTTATCACATATCTTGATTTTTCGTTTTCCGTAATATTCTTCAATTTCATTTTTTGAAGATATAACTATGATGTCGCTAGCAAATTCGCTATGTCGAGCATATTGTGTGTATTGAACGTTGAAGGCTGTACCCCTAGCTTCAGTAGAACTAAAGCTATCGCAAGCCAAAAGCATGAATGCCGCTCCGCAAGAAAGCAAGCATTTAATGAAAAACGTTTTCATAAGAACCCCCCCTTTCGCGTTTTAATTGCGCCTGATTATAATGTAGTTAATTCTAGGCAAATTTGCCAATTTTATCAATATTATGTGATATTGCTCACTGAAATTCTGAAAAAATTTCCATTTTTTTAGGTCTGTTCTTTTCTACCTTACCTATAATGCCACAGCTCCGTCCTAGAAAAGAAATTCAAAGCATTTCGGATTATGTTCCGGGCAAGTCCATTGACGAAATCAAGGAAAAACACAAACTTTCCCGCGTTATTAAACTTGCCTCCAACGAAAACCCGCTTGGACCAAGCCCGTTTGCAATAGCGGCATATAAAGAATGCGCTCAAAAACTGCACCTATATCCCAGAGGTTCTGCGCCGGAGCTTGTTAAAAAACTTGCTTTGAAATGGAAGGTTAAGCCGGAAAATTTGATTATTGGCAATGGCTCAGACGAGATTTTGGATTTGGTGGCAAGGGCTTATTTGAACAAAAGCGATTATGCAGTTGGGGCAAAATCCACTTTTTCTGTTTATGCCTCGGCAACTTTGCAAACAGGGGCAAAATACAAAGGGCTTGCGCTTGAAAATTTTTGCTATCCGCTGAACGGCCTGCTCAAATTCTCAAAAGCAAAAATTGTGTTTGTTTGCAACCCAAATAATCCAACCGGAACTTTTTATTCCAGTAAAGTTATCTATAAATTTTTACAAAAAGTTCCCAAAACCTGCCTTGTTGTGCTGGATATGGCTTATGCAGAATACGCTGGCGAAAGCGAGCCGCCCTTGAACAGGTGGATAAAGCAATTCCCAAACCTTTTATGCACACGTACGTTTAGCAAACTCTACGGGCTTGCAGGGCTTAGAATAGGTTATGGAATAGCATCTGCAAATATTATAAACACGCTCAAAAAAATAAAGCCACCTTTTAATTCAAACTACCCCGCTCAAATAGCAGCGGCGGCAGCGCTTGAAGATAGAGATTTTATTGAAAAATCTTTAAAGATGAATGCAGAAGGGCGAGAGCATTTAACCGAGCGTTTGCAGAGTTTTGGTTTTGAGGTTTTGCCTTCGGCTGCGAATTTTGTTTGCGCAAAAATAGGCAAGCGAGCGGAAGAACTTGTGGCTTGGCTTGAGAGCAAGGGTGTGATAATTAGGCAGTTGAGCAGTTTTGGTATGCCCGAATATGTGCGCATAACTGTGGGAACAAAAAGAGAAAATTCCACTTTGCTCGCTTTATTAAGTTACCTGTTTAACGAATAGTTTGGCAGAAATTTTTTCTATATTATCTCCCTATGTCAAAAACAATTCTTTTATTTCCGGGGCAAGGCTCCCAATATGTTGGAATGGGCAAAACATTGTCCGAGACTTTTGAACCAGCCAAAACATTGCTGAAAAAAGCAGATGAGGTTTTGGGCTTTGAGCTTTCAAAAATAATGCAAGAAGGCCCAGAGGAATTGCTCAAAAGCACAGATAACACACAACCCGCTCTTTATGTTTGCTCTTGCATGGCAATGGAACTTTTAAAGAGCAAAAATGTGTCTTTTGATTATGCGGCTGGGCATTCGCTTGGCGAGTATTCCGCGATTTATGCAGCAGGTGGCTTTTCTTTTGAAGACGGGCTTCGTTTGGTGCGTGTTCGCGGCGAGCTTATGGCAAAAGCTGGCGAGCTAAAGCCCGGTGCAATGGCGGCTGTGCTCAAATTATCCGAAGCAGATTTAAATGCCGCTCTTGCAGAAGCTCAAGATGCGGGCGTTGTGGTTGCGGCAAATTTCAATTCGCCCGGGCAAATAGTTATCAGCGGCTCAAAAGAAGGCGTTGCAAAAGCCTCTGAAATTGCAAAAGCAAAAGGTGCAAAAAGAGTGGTTCCGCTTCCTGTTTCTGGTGCATTCCACAGCCCTTTAATGGAATATGCTTTGGCGGGCTTAAAAGAAGCAATTGAAAAAACAGCATTCAGCGATTCCAAAGTTCCCGTGATAGCGAATGTGACTTCTCAGCCAGTTAGCAAAGGCACGGAGTTCAAAGACCTTTTGGCAAAGCAGCTTATTTCGCCGGTTCGTTGGCAGCAGAGCATGGAAACTGCGGTTTCTCTTGGCATTGAAAGGGGAATTGAAGTTGGAGCTGGCAAGGTTTTGGCAGGCTTAATGGGCGTTATCAACAGCAACGTCAAGGTTTATTCTGTTGAGACAGAGGAGCAGCTAAACTCAATAGCCTAGTGAGCTTTTTTTCAATATCTTGCCAATTTCCGTTTTCCATTTCGGAGACGTTAAATACGCTTGCGCCAAAAGAGACAAAATCGCTGCCTGCTTCAAAATAAGCTTTTAAGTTGTCTTCTTTTACTCCGCCGCAGGCGAGCAAAGGAATTTCTTTAAATGGACCGCGCAACTCCTTTATGTATTTTTCGCCACCCAAAGAAGATACAGGAAAAACTTTTATTGCTGTTGCGCCTAGCATAAATGCCTGCATAATTTCTGTTGGGGTTAGAGCGCCCGGAATGCAGGGAATGCTTTTTTCTGCGCATTTTTGAACAAGGGCAGGATTTGCTCCTGGGCTAACTATGAATTTAGCTTCGCAATCAATTGCAATTTGCAAATTACGCTCGGTTATCACAGTTCCTGCGCCGACAATCAATCCTTTTTTTTTGCCTTCTTTGCACAAATTTTTGAGTGCGAGTGCGGCATTTTCTGTGTTGAGCGGAACCTCTATAAATTTGAGATTTGATTTTAGGCAGACCTCAACGCAATTAGACACCTGTTTGGGAGGAAGTCCGCGAGCTATGCCTAAAAAAGGACTTTTGCGGAATTCTTCTAAAAAAACCGAATTCAAATTCATATCACTCCCTCATTTGTGCAATTTGATAACTCAAAATACCGTGTGCTACTGCTACGTTCAAAGATTCCAAAGAATTTTCCATATCTATTTTTACCCATTCGTCTGCTAGTTCGCTAACTTGCCTATTTGTGCCGGAACCTTCGTTGCCAATTAGGAGTGCTATTTTTTTTGCTTGGCGATGGCTTAGTTTTGTTATGCTTTTTTTTGCGTGCGGTGAGCTTGCAACTATGCAAAAACCTTTTTGCCTTAAAAGAGAAAAACGTTCCTGCAAATCTATGCCCGTTTCAAAAGGCGTTCTCAAAAAACACCCAGAAGAACCTCTCACTACTTTTGGGTTGAAAGGGTCAACAGTGCCTCTGCCTAAAATAATTCCGTCTATGCCAAAGCCAACGGCATTGCGAAAAAGCGAACCCAGATTGCCAGGGTCTTGAACGGCGTCAACAAGGGTTATGGTGTGGGCGGTGTCGTAGTTTGGTTTTTCGTTTGCAAGGCGGCACACGGCAAAAATTCCCTGCCCACTTACAACAGAGCTTGCTTGTTTCATTTGAGATGGAGTTAATGAATGAATGCGAAGTCCCGCTTCTTTTATTTTTTTTCTCAGTTCTTCATCGTCAAAAGTTTCGTCAACATAAACCCCTTGCACCAAATCTTTATGATGCTCTGCAATTTCAACAACAACCCTCGCACCCTCTGCCAAAAACAATCCCTCTTTTTCCCTGCCTTTTTCTGTAGCCAAAGAATGTATGGCCTTTAGCCAAGGCAGCTCTTTTTCTTCGCGTTTTGCTGGTGCAGGACGCCATTGCAAAGCGGCTTTCTTCTCATCTTTTTCTTTTTTCTTGCCCGCCCAAGGATTTTCATCACCAAGCTCATCTCTGGAATGACCAAAGCTTTTGGTGTAGGCGGTTTTAATTGTGGATTTCTGCATACTCGGTTATAATGTAGAAAAAGCTCTTAAATTTTTTTTGGAATTATCTAACTTTTACTTATAAAAATGTTTAGAGAAAATTCTAAATGAAAATAGCTTTGTTATCCTTGTTTTTACTTTTTGCCACACCTATTGTAGCACTTTCTCAACCTAATTTCCGTTATGCTGAAGAATTTTCTACTTCAACCAGTATTAGTTCTTCTAGCGTTCCTTCTTCTGATTCCTGTTGTTCATCGGGTTCAGGCGGTGGTAGTTCGTCTAGTTCTAGCGGCTCTTCT
>JAITFN010000031.1 GCA_031281345.1 Candidatus Fibrimonadaceae bacterium | reverse complement strand
TAAAAATCTTCAAATTGCCCTCTTCACAAATCGTTTTTTAATTTATATTATTACATAACATTAACAAAACACACAAAGGCGTGTGTTCTTCATAGGGGCAATTCACAAGGGTTGCTTCTGTGGAGAAGCACACGTCTTTTTTTTTTGGAGGAAAAAACATGATGAGAAAAATCATCCTTGCTGCAACCACAGCAATCGTGCTGCTCGCCTGCGGCGAACACTCATTCCTAAACACAGACCTGATGAACACCGCCGCCCCCGAGCCTGCCTCGCCCGTCTCCATACAAAAGGAGAAGATATACGGCGTTGCCCAGAAAGGGCCTTTCGTGGGTGGAAACGTGGTCATATATGAGCTGGATTCAAAATACGAGAAAACTAAAAGAACATTCAAAGGTAAAACAAACGACAAAGGATATTATGAGATAGAGGTTGGCAAATTGGCTTCTCCTTATGTAATCATTGAAGTGAACGGAAAATATGTGAATGAGGTGACTGGCAAAACATCTACCGAGGCTATAACGCTCAAAGCGGTGGCGAATGTGTCCAATAAAGAAAACGTGAATATAAACGTTCTTACGGATTTGGAAACAGAAAAAGTTTTGAATCTAGTCAAAAACGGTATGAGTTTTGAGGCTTCAAAGACGCTTGCGCAGAGCGAGGTTTTGGAAGCTCTCGGCATAAAAGATGGAGTTACTAGGAACAGCGAGGATATGGCACTTTTCGGCGGCAACTCAAACGATAATGTGCTTCTCTCCGTTTCCGTATCATTGCAGGGAAACAGGAGTGAGGCAGAGCTTTCCAATTTGCTTTCCGAGTTCGGCAGTCAAATCAATGACAAAGGAGCATTGAGCGGCTCTGTAAAGTCCGATGTGGAAAAGAGTTTTAGCGCTGCTGTACCGAGCACTTCCAATGGTTCAGGCAGCGGATCGGGCAGTGTATCTAACGGCGGTTCAGGTTCAGGCAGTGGTTCAAGTAAAGGTTCGGGAAGCAGCGGTGGCGGTAGCGGAAACAGTGGCAGTGGTTCGGGCAAAACGCCAACGCCAACACCTGTTCCCGAGAAGCCTATATGCAGTGAGACCATAACGAAAAACTGTGTTTTAAAGTGCTTTGAAAAAGACTATAATCCTGAAACACAGTTCTGCACAAGGTCTCCGAGCAATCCCCAAGTTGTTGAGAAATGCGGTGGGAAAGGCTATGATACAGGAACAAAAATTTGCGTGGACGGCAAGATTGAAGAAACAAATTTGTTCAGAGATGCACGTGACGGCAAAATATATAAATATGCGAAAATCGGAGACCAAGTTTGGATGGCAGAGAATTTGAATTTCGCTGTGCCTTACGGTCGCGAAGCCAGCACTCTCACTGACAACGAAGTAGGCAGCGTATGCTATAAAAACGACGAAGCCAACTGCGATAAGTACGGCAGGCTTTACTATTGGACAACGGCTATGAATTTGCCTGTTGAATGCAAAAGTAAGTATTGCAAAAATCAAATGACCAAGCCAGTGCATAAAGGCATTTGTCCTGCTGGCTGGCATATCCCTAGCGGAGATGAAGTGACAAAGCTGATAAATTTTGTTGGAGGAGACAAGTACGCCGCAGGAACTAAATTGATTGACAAATCTATTGGAGGCACGGACGACTATGGATTTTCCGCTCTGATTGGCGGTCACACTTGCATTGTTGATGATGGATTCTGCAATATTGACGAACAGGGCTGGTTGTGGAGTACCGATGAGTGGGAGCCTGCCTACGCCTATGTGTTGGAGATGATGAACAACCCATACTCCTCCAAATTGAGTGTTCAAAAGACCGCCTATATGAAGGGTTTAGGTTCAGTACGTTGCTTACAAGACGATCCGGCTTTACTAGAATGTGGCACGGTGAAATACGACCCTGCAACGCATTTCTGCACGAAGTCTCCTAGCAGTCCTGAAATTGTTGAACTTTGCGGAGGCAAAGGCTACGATACAAGAACGAAATATTGCAAAAATGGCACTGTGCAAGACATAATAACAACATTAACGGATGCGCGCGATGGAAAAAAATATAGATACGTGGAAATTGGCGAAGGAGAAACAGCCCAAATCTGGATGGCGGAAAACTTGAATTACAACGCTCCGGATAGCAAATGCTATGACAACAGAGAAGTCAACTGCGATACCTACGGCAGACTTTACAATTGGACAACTGCTATGGGCGCTATGGCTAGCTCTGATGCAAATCCGAGTGATGTTCAAGGCATTTGCCCAGAGGGCTGGCATTTGCCAAGCCAAGCCGAATTTAAAACGCTGGTAGATTTTGTTGGTGATAAGCCTGCCGCCAAGTTGAAGGCCACTAGTAGTTTGTGGAATACTAATACTGGCACGGACGATTATGGATTTGCAGCTCTGCCGGGCGGTTATCACTACACTAACGGAAACACTATCGCATTCTCCAGTATCGGCATCACCGGCTACTTGTGGGGTACAAGTAAGCGCAGTTTGAGAATAGATAGCGATGGAAATTTGTTAAATTCCGTTAAATCCACTTCCGATGAAACCAGCACGGGTATAACCTTCTTAATGTCAGTGCGTTGTGTCAAGGGTCAGGGAGTTGCGCCAAAAGTTTGCTCTGATAAATACTACAGTGATTTAACGCATTTTTGCTCAGGCACAACAGTTTATTCTAAATGCGGTGGCAAAGAATACAATCCTGCAACAGAGTCTTGTTCCGGCACAGAGATTTACACACATTCTCTTTGCGGTACGGAGAAATACAATTCTACAACGCATTTCTGCACAAAGTCTGAGAATAATCCCAAAAAAGTTGTTCCACTTTGCGGTGGCAAAGGCTACGATACCAGAACTAAATACTGCAAAGAAGGCACTGTGCAAGACATACAAACATTCACAGATGACCGCGATGGCAAAAAGTATAAGTATGTGGAAATTGGCACCCAAACCTGGATGGCGGAGAATTTGAATTACGCTGTGGGTGAAACTGCTGGTGGTTACTACAACAGCAAATGCTATGTTAACGAAGAAGCTAACTGTAGTAAATACGGAAGGCTCTACTCGTGGTTAGCGGCTATGGACATTAAGATTCAGAACTGTGCAGGTTCAAACTGCGATTCGCTAATAACCACGCAGCATCAAGGCATTTGCCCTTCTGGCTGGCATTTGCCTAGCAAAGCCGAATGGACAAAACTGATAAATTTTGTTGGCACTAATACTGCGGGGACCAAGTTAAAGGCTACAAGCGACTGGAACGACTATAAGGAATATGTTTCTGGAGGTGGCACTGATGATTACGGCTTTGCAGCTCTGCCGGGCGGCTATGCTAGTGGTAGCACATTCTACTATGTCGGTACTGGTGGATACTGGTGGAATACAGATCAGTACGTTCTCTCCAACAAAACATCCTCCGCTAACGCTTACTACCTGATGATGAGCTACAGCGATGCGAAAATCACCGATTCCAAATACACCAATAAGGGCTTCTTGAAAAGTGTCCGTTGCATCCAAGACTAAGCACCTAAATTAGCTAAATACGCAAGCCGCTCTCCGAAAGGGGGGCGGTTTTTTTTTGTTTACCCTCGTAAGTGTTTTTCAATATCGGCAGCAGTATAGCCTTTCTTTATGAGGTCTAGAATTTCGTTACGATTTTCTTCGCGACCTATGTCAATGCCATCTTCCCTAGCTTCCTCACACCTAACCGCAATGGCTTCATCTATATTCCATTCTCCAAATATCATATTCTCAACCTCTGAGCTGTGCCTCTCTAGGAAAGATACTAAAATATTCTTGCTCACGCAAGTCTTTACCGCCAATTTTATAGCCTCGCGAAGTTCCATAGATTTCAAATTATCTTTTATCTCCGCTATGAACTCCTCGTAGCCGCTTAGAATAGGGCTTTTGACCGCCATATCCGCATTATGACCCTTGTTGATGTTGTAAATCCTTACAACAAGTTCCAAATATAAGTCGGGAGTTTTAGACTTAAAGGAATCGGATAATTTAAGCTCCTTGTAATCGGGAAATTTTTTATCACCGTTGTATAGAACTATAAACTCTGGAGAAGGTACCATTATCCTTTTCTGCTTGTAAAGGTTTTTTCTGTCAACTATCATATCGTATTCCGCCGACAAATAACGAAGCATTCTAAGCGGCATATTGTTATTAACCGAAGATTGGTGCTCAATGAGGACAATGAGCCTGTCTTCCAGCACAAAGGCTATATCGTTGATTTGATTCATATAAAGCACATCTGAGAGAGTTACTATCTCTATTTTTGTGCTTTCAGGGTAGCTTTTGCCACTAATTGCGCTGTATAGCTCCAAAAGATTGCTTTTTTCACTGAAAAGCCGAGTGAAAACGCTATCTTTGTGGTTGCGATTGGTTTTGACTTCAGTCATTTTGAACCTCCGTTTTTTGTTCGTTACCTATTAGACGTAAGAAAACGGAAAAAAATCCCCAAAAAGTGAATTTTGTCAACAAGTGTTTGCAAAATTGTGCATTTTTTCGGGTACATCGGGGTTCTGACATAGAAAAATAAATTTACTACATTATTCTTTCAACAGGAGAATTATTATGCCTTTTAAATACGAAGAAAACCTGCAATACGGCAAAGATGCCACAAAATACAACCTTATAGCCAAGGCAAAAGAAGCTGGGATTTCCGTTGCCAAGTTCAATGGCAAAAAAGTTCTGAAAGTCAACCGCAAAGCTTTGGTAAAATTAACCGAAGCGGCCTATTCAGAGGTCAGCTTTCGCCTGCGCCCCGCACACACAAAACAGGTTGCCTCAATTTTAGAAGACCCAGAAGCAAGCCAAAACGATAAACTCGTGGCACTAACAATGCTGCAAAATTCCTGCGTTGCAAATAAAGGCATTCTCCCATTTTGCCAAGACACAGGAACAGCCTCGGTTTTTGTTAAAAAAGGGCAAAATATATGGACAGGAATAAATGATGCAGAAGCCATTTCCGAAGGCATTTACAATGCCTACACAAAATTAAACCTGCGTTACAGCCAAATTGCCCCGCTCACAATGTACGAAGAAACAAACACCGCCTGCAACCTGCCTGCCCAAATAGATATTTATGCCGCAGAAGGCGACCATTTTGATTTTCTCTTTGTAGCCAAAGGCGGAGGCTCGGCAAATAAAACTTACTATTGGCCTATGACAAAGGCTTTGCTAACTCCTGCAAATCTTGAAAAATTTTTGAACGAAAAAATAAAAAGCCTTGGCACAGCAGCTTGCCCTCCATACCACCTTGCAGTTGTGATAGGCGGCACCAGCGCAGATGCAAATTTAAAACTTGTTAAACTTGCAAGCACAGGTTATTTAGACCATATTCCAACCAAAGGCTCAAAAAATGGAAGAATTTTCCGCGATTTGGAAATGGAAGCAAAGGTAAAGGAGCTTGCACATAAAAGCGGCATAGGCGCGCAGTTCGGTGGAAAATATTTGGTGCACGATGTTCGCGTGATTAGAGCGAGCCGCCACGCAGCGAGCTGCCCAGTTGGAATTGGCGTGAGTTGCAGTGCAGACCGCAACATAAAGGGGAAAATAACAGAGGAAGGTTTGTTCTTGGAAAAAATGGAACACAATCCAGAGCAGTATTTACCAAAAGGCGGCTACGAATCTCTTGGCTTGTCTCAACCAGTTAGCATAAACATAGACCGCCCGATAAATGAAGTTCTAGAAGATTTAAGCAAATATCCGGTGAAAACTCCTCTTTATTTAACTGGAACCATGATAGTTGCTCGCGACATTGCCCACGCAAAACTGGCGGAGATTTTGGAAAAAGAAGGCGATTTGCCGGAATATTTCAAAAAGCATCCTATCTATTACGCAGGTCCTGCAAAAACTCCAAAAGGCAAGCCCACAGGCAGCTTTGGTCCAACCACTGCGGGCAGAATGGACTCTTATGTGGCGCGTTTCCAAGAAAAAGGCGCAAGCCTTATTATGGTGGCAAAAGGCAACCGCTCCAAAGATGTAACGGATTCTTGCCAGAAAAACGGCGGTTTCTATTTAGGCTCAATAGGTGGCCCTGCGGCATTGCTCGCAGAGCAAAACATTCTGAGCAACGAGATTCTGGCATTCCCCGAACTTGGAATGGAAGCCATTCGCAAAATCACTGTTAAAGATTTCCCTGCATTTATAATTGTGGACAACAAGGGAAATGACTTCTTTAAGGAGTTGATATAGCGTATGTTTAAATTTTTCTCAATAATATCGCTTGTCATTGTTTTTGTCGGGTGTGCGACTTCAATGAAAGACGGAACTTCTGCCAAGTTGCGCCCTGATTTGACAGACGATGATACTGAAATATGGGAGATAAATTCCGAGGGAAATTCATATACATCATCGGAAAGGGTTAGGCAAAATGCTATGCAAAGAGCGGCCTTTACTTCCAAAGCCGAAGGCCGTGATTGTTTTTTTGTGTCAAATTCCATTTCGGATGTAAAGACTTACGTTTATACCACTTATAAAAAAGATACCATCAACACGACTTCGTCTGGATATATGGAAAGTTCAAAAGGAGATACAGTTTATAACGTAAGAAATACGCAGCAGGAAGTTTATGTCCCTGAAAACCATTCCTACAGCAAAGCATATACAAACTTGTATGTTCGGTTTATGAAAACCGAAGAATGTCAGCAACTCGGAAAAACCAAATGGCGGCAAAATATTCATTACAATAAGGATTTTATTACCGACCAATAATAGGAGATAACTATGAAATTTTTGCAGGTTTTGCCAATACTTATAATTGCAGGTCAAATATTCTCCTGTTCATCCAATAAATACGACGGTTCTCTTGCCGAAAAATGCAAAGCACAATACAATGCGGCAGAGGCAAAATATAAAGCAGGCAAGTATTGGAGCTCGAAAGATGATTTGAGTGAAATTTTGCAAAGTTGCTCTGGAACAGGCGTTATGGAAGAAACGCATTTTTTGCTCGCCGAAGCTCATTTTCATCTTGAAGAGTGGATGGAGGCTCGCGAGGAATATGGGAGTTTCGTGAACTTTTTTCCGGGTTCTCCTTATGCAGAAACCGCTGCATATCGCAAATCGGTAGCAGCTTACAATTTATCTTACAAAGATTCTCGCGACCAATCAAATACAACTTATGCAATAAGGGATTTTAACCGCTTTGGCTCGGATTATCCAAATTCTGCTTTGATTGATTCTGCCGTTATGTATTTAGACAGCTTGAGCAATAGGGTGGCAGAAAATGAGTTTCAAATAGCGCGGCTTTATTCAAGAATGGGGGAGCCTAGTGCGGCTGCAATTTATTTGAAGGAATTTTTAGACGAATTTCCAAAAAGCCCTAGACAAAAAGAAGTTATTGTGATGCTCATAAGCAGCTACATTGATATGAAAGAATTTTCGGTAGCAAAATTCTATTTGGAACGTTTACGCGATACTTACCACGCAGATGAAAAAATGCTTGCTTCTGCCAAAAAACTGGAAGGGCAAATTGCAGACGCTGAAAAATCTTTGGAAAGGAAACTGGAAAAAGAACGCAAGCAAAAACTTCAGCAAAAAAATGACGACAGCTAATAAACCAAACGCACAACCACGCAAAAGGTGGCTAGGTGTTATTAGCCATTGCTGCGGTGTGTATTCAAGGGTTTATTTAACTGTTCGCGGTGAGTGGGCGGGCAACTGTTCAAGATGCGCAAAGAGAATTGTTTTGTGATTTTTCTACAAACTCCTCAAAATCTTTAAACGCATAATCAGGTTTGTGTTCCAAAAGTTCACTTTCTTTGCCAAAGCCGCTCAGAATAATCGCCACTTTCACTCCTGCCGCTCGCGCTGCGCCAATATCTGGTACATCGTCTCCAATCATCATCGTTTCGTTCAAGTTCCATTTTGAGTCTTTGATTATTTTTAAAATGCCGCTTGGGTCTGGTTTTTTTTCGGGGGCTGTATCTCCGCCAAGAATGCAGGTGAAATGGCGTTCTAAATTGAATTTGCCCAAAATTTTGAGAGTTTGCTCTATGGGCTTATTTGTGAGTATGGCAACTTTGCCGGAGTTTTTTTCCAAAAAATCCAAAACGCCCGGATATGGTTTTGCATTATCTGTGCAACAATCCTTGTAGAATTTTGAGAATAGTTCAAAAACCTCTTCAAATTTGTTTTGCCTATCACCCAGGCTTTTCATAACAAAACTTATAGAACCGTTCCCAACAAAAGTTTTCACCATCTCTTTGCTGTAAGTTGGAAAACCAAGTTCCGAAAGAGCACTGTTTATGGCATTGCCCAAGTCTTCAACAGTATCCATCAAAGTGCCGTCAAGGTCAAGGATATAGTTCATAATGTTTTCACCACCAAAATCAAAAATATAAAAAAGAATTGAGAGAACCAAGTCCATTTATCGCTTAAAATGGATTTAATTATTCGCGGTTCAAATGCGCCAATTTGCGGAGCGGGCTGCATTTCTTTTAAAAAGGAATTTTCTTTGAATGCGAGCAACAACAAAAACACAAGATAAACAAGGCAAAAAATTGCGCAAATTTCAGAAAAGCCCGAATACAGAATAGCAAAAGAAGCCCCTGCCAACCAGTTGGACAGATAAAGCGGATGTTTAAAAAGAGAATAAGGTCCACTCTTAACAATTTGCGGAGCGCAAAGCTCGCTCCCACGGCTGTGCAAACCTATGTGCATTCTTGCCCAAATCCTTAAAGAAGCAGAAAAAACAAATAATGGAACGGCAAGCATTTCAAATTTTTGAGCTGGAGGGGAGAGCAAAAGCAAAAGTGCAAGTCCTGCGGAGATAAAACCCCTGTATCTATATAAATTTTCAAGCATTGTACTTTTTTATATAATAGTTCATTTGCTTGCTCATTGCATTTTCCCAAGTTCCATACAGCTCGGCTACCCTGCGGGCATCTCTGGAATACTTGCTCAAATCTATGGATTTTGCAGCTTTTACCGTTTCTACAAACGATTCTACGGATTTTGTTTTGTAAATTAGATGATTATCAAGTTTTTGCAAAAGCTCAAGGGCTGCGCCCATATCTGGGCCAATAACGGGCATGCCCATAGCCATAGCTTCTAAAATGCTCAGTCCGAATGTTTCGTTAGGAGAGGTGGCTAAAAGTATATGGTGTTTGAGAAATTCGTGTTCAATAATATGTTTGTCTTGAATATAACCCAAATAACGGAATTGCGGGTGCTTGAAATTTTCAAAAAAACTCATTTCTGGGCCGTGCCCCATAACTGTAATGTTAATTTGCGGGTCTTCCAAAAGCAGTGGAAGTCCTTTTATCAAAAGGAAAATATCCTTATCGTTTTGCAATCTGCCTGCATAAATAAGGCGAAGAGGCTCGTTTTCGGAGCGTGTTTTTTCTTTATACGCTTCAAAAAACGAATCTGGTGCGCCAAAAGGAAATTCTACAATATTGCTCAGTTCCTTTTCTTCTAGCATTGTTCTTGCGAATTTAGATGAGACTATAAGATCATCGTAATTCTCAAATTGCTTGTAAAAATTATTATCCATTATTTTATATACAATTTTTTTAACAAAACTGAAAATGCCTTTTTCTGCCCAAGGTTTTATGTAGCAAACCAAAGGGTGCGTATGGTGAAAAAAGTTCAGCGGATTTGTAAGTTTTTTCCATTTTCTGAGCCTTGTGAAAACAATGGATGTCCACCAGGGGTCGCCAATTTCAATAACTGCATTTGGGTAATCTTTCAAAAAATTGAGCAAAGGGCGCAAGTTGAACATAAACCTATAGCCTTTTGGATTTTTTTGCATTTTTATTCCCTTTAGCTTCCAATATACAACATTTGGCTCCAACTGAACTTTCTCGGTTTTGTCTGCGGGGCCAACTAATATGTATTCGTGTTCGGGATGGTTTTTAAACCAGTCCATTTTTGCACGGTGGTAAGTTCTAATGCCTCCGGCATAGGGGTTATAGAATGTGTTTACGTCTATGAAAAGCATAGGTACTTTTGAATATAGTAAATCTTTGTTTGCTATATTACAAAAAAAATGAATTTCCTCTCCCTATTCCTCGCTCTTCTCTGGCGGTTTGGCTATTTGATAGATTCCAAAACGCGGCTTGCGCCTAAAAAGAAAATATATTTTAAAACTCCGCTCATAGGAGTTGGCAGCTTGCTCGCAGGTGGAGCAGGAAAAACCCCATACACTGCTTTTTTGGCAAAAGAGTTGAGAGAGCGAGGTTTTAAGCTCGCTATTCTTTGCAAAAACACAGGAGACGAAAATTTGTGGTTTGCAAAAAATGGGTTTGAGGTTTTTACTGGAAGTCGCTTTGAAATGTGCAAAAAACTGGATGGCAAATATGATGTTTTAATTAGCGATGATGGATTGGAAGACCGCAGACTTGGCCACGCATTTTGGGTTTGCTTAACTTGGGGAGAAAGAGCAGAAAATTTGCTTGATATTATTCCCTGCGGAAATTGCCGCAGCCTTTGGAGAGACCATCCAAAAATTGCTTGTGTAAAAAAATGCGCAATGGAATGGGAAGAAAATGCAAAAACAGCAGATTTGGTTTTTAAAATGGAAACTCCAAAAAATTTTTGTGGGGAAATTTTGCCGGAAAATTCAGAGATAATAGCCCTTGCAGGCATAGCGCGCTCACACAGATTTTTTGAAGGATTGCAAAAAAAATATTCCATTGCAAAAAAAATAGAATGCAAAGACCATTCAAAAAAAATTCAAAAAAATGTAATACAGGTTTTGAAGCTAGGGTTGCCAATAGTGATAACGGAAAAAGATTTTGTTAAATTAAGCGAAGATGTTTCGCAGAATAAGAGTATATTTGTGGCGGGGCTAAAACTTTAATATGCAATCTCTTTATGTTCACATTCCATTTTGTGCTTCTATATGCGGCTACTGCGATTTTTGCGCAATGCCTGCACCGGAGAGGCTACACAGCGAATATGTGGATTTGGTTTTGAGAGAATTGGAACTAAGGGCAAAGGAGGGGTTTGCGAATTTTGAAACGGCATATTTGGGCGGCGGTTCTCCTTCTGTTTTGAGCGCAGAAAATTTGCGGAAATTGCTTGCGGGTTTGCAAAAGCAGGGTTTGCGAAAAAATGCCTTAAAAGAATTTTCAATGGAATGGAATCCTGAACAGGTTAGCGAAGAAAAAATAGATATAGCCTTGGAGTTTGGAATAAACCGCTTTAGCCTTGGAATTCAAAGTTTAAACGATAATTTATTGAAAATGCTTGGGAGGAAGCATACGGCAAAAAATGCTTTGGAGGCTTTTGAAAAATTGAATTCCGCTTTTGGTACCGGAAATTGCGATTTGATGTTTTGCCTGCCAAACCAAAGCACGGAAAATTTTTTGAGCGATGTTAGAACTTTGGCAAGCCTTGGGGCAAAACACATAAGTTTTTATGGACTCACTTTAGAAAAAGGGAAAAAACTCCCTCCCCAGCCAGAAGACCTATACCCCGAAATGTATTTAAAAGCGGTGCAAATTTTAAGCGAAGCCAAACTGGATAGATACGAGGTCTCAAACTTTGCTTTGGCTGGCCACGAAAGCAAGCATAATATGGTTTATTGGAAAAGGGGTTCTTATTTGGGTGCAGGCCCTTCGGCTCATAGTTATTTGAGAGGAATTCGCAGTTATGTTGAGGGAAAATATGTTCCTTGGAAAAAATGGGTTATGGGCGGTTGCCCGCAAAGCGGTTTAACAGAGGATATTCCAAGCATAGAAGGCAAGGAAATGGAGGCCGTTTGGCTCTCTTTGAGGACAAGGGAAGGACTGTCGCTGAAAGACTATGAGAGGGAATTTGGGAAAGAATTTGAACTCAAAAAAGCGAAGCCTTTTATAGAAAAAAAATGGCTTGAATTAAACAAAGATCATATTAGGCTAAATGGCGAAGGTTGGCTATGGCTTGATAAAATTTTTCTATATTCCCTTCCATGAGTGAAGATAATCAAGAAATGCGCCGCAGGTTGATGGTTCTTTTTAAGAACCACGCCGAAATGGTAGATGCCTATATTTCAAAATTTGGCATGGAAATAAATATGAAGAATGTGCAAGCCATAAGAGCCGAGTTTCCCGGAGTTGGCGATGCTATTCCCGCACCTGCTGCAGAAGGAACTGAAATGGAGCCAGCTCCAAAGGATGCAACGGAGGTAGTTTTTAAATTCAATTCCAAGGCTCTCACAACTCCGTCAGTTGACCCGACTTTGGAATCCCCGCTTTATCCTAGAATTGTGGACTGTCCTATTTGCAAAAAATGGGGCATAAATTCACAGGAATTAAGGGCAAAATCGCTTTCCACACTGAGCGACCCTTTTCTCGCCCCTGTTTATGCTACTACTGGAAAATTCCAAAGTATCAATTACCTGCTTGCCGGCGTCACGATATGCCACGGTTGCTACCTTGCAAGCCCAGATAGAAAAGATTTTGTGCTTTACAACAGAACCACAAGGCAGAATCAAGATAGCCAGCTTCCGCCACAAGTTATTAGGGAACTAAAAGAGACAATTGAGAAACGAAAGGCTTTTTTTGATAAAACTGGAATTGGCGAGGAGTTGTTTAAAATTCCAAGAAGCTATGCCGCAGCCATAGTTGCATATCAGTTTGCAGACATAAGGGCAGAAATAGAGGCTAACGCAAAAGTTTTAGGTGCGTATTACAAAAGGGGCAATTACTGGACCCGCATAGCACTCCTTTGCAGGCAAGCCGGAATGGACGATAAAAGGGCACTCTCAATAGCCGCAGACCATTTCAAAAACGCATTTATGCTATCTGATTTTCCAAAAATGGATTTGGAATTCCAAACCATATATATTCTGTTCAATATATTTATGTATTTTGACAAACAAAAAGATGCTCGCGATTATCTCGCCGTTTTGGATAAAACACGTCAGGAATTGGAAAAGAAAGATGCTCCACCCGAAGTTCAAGCGGCTGCAAGAAAGTGGCTGGAAATGGGCAAGAACCGCTGGGACGATAGGGATAATCCAAACTTCTGGAAAACTCCCGGCCTATGAATCTTTGCTATTATGCAATTGGTTCCTGCAAGGCAGAGAGTTATGAATTGGAGAGTTTTAATCTTTTTGAGGCTGGAATCACAACCTTAGAAGAAATTGAGTCAGAAAAAGATTCTGATGTTGCGTTTAAGTTTTACACAAATTCAAAAGAGGAGCGAGACCGCATAGCCAAAGGGTTTCCTCATTTGAATTTTGAATGCGGAGAAGAAGAGGCAAAAGACTGGGATTTGTGGTGGCGAGAGAGGCAAACCCCCGTTAAAGTTAGTGAGAGCCTTTGGGTGCGGCCTCCTTGGATAAATTTTTCTGCACCAAATTCTAGTGATGTAGTATTGGCACTAGAAGCGAAAACCGCATTTGGCACGGGCGAGCACAGCAGCACAGCTTTGGCGGTGCAACTCATGGAAGGTGTTGATTTTAAAGGAAAAAGTGTGCTGGATATTGGATCAGGAACAGGCATTCTATCTCTGTTCGCATTGAAGAGAGGTGCAAAATTTGCAGTTCAAACTGAAATTGATTTTTTGACAATTCCCTGCATTGTTGAAAATTTTGAGCAAAACGGAGAAGGCAATCCAAATGCGATTTTGGGACTTTTGAATTCTTTTAACGAAAAAGCAAAATTCAATGTAATAGTTTGCAATATGCTTCGCACCGAAGTTTTGCCTTTGCGCCCTGATATTGAGCGGCTACTAGCAACAAACGGAGAATTTATTTTAAGCGGGCAATTGGAATACGAAAAGCATTTTATTTTGGACTGGTTCAAAGAAGCAGGATTTAGTGTTTGCAAAGAATTGGTTTGCGATGAATGGTGGGCGGTAATTTCTAAATTACCATAGAGGTGAGATATGTCTAATAAATGGAAATTTTTTTGGATTGCTTCTTTTGCCGCAGTAGTTTTCTTTCAGGCTTGCGGAATGCATAGCTGGGAAGAATTGTTGGTGAGTACCACAGACGAAAAGAAAATGGGACGTGAATTTGACAGCCTTGTTAGAGATAGGCATAAAGATGTTATGCAGTCTGGCGAAGAGCTTTTCACTCCGCAAAACGAGGCGCAACAAGAACTTTATGATTATTACAGGGCAAGAGGAAAAGAAATTGTAAATGCAATAGATAAAAAAGATATTGAGGCTCTTTTGCCAAGCGCAAGCGCAAGACTTTGCCGCAATAATCCAGATAATAGAAATGAAACGATAGTTTGCACTAAGGATAATTTCTTTGAATTTAAAATCATAAAGAGCAAGCAATTAAATGCTTTTGCGGTTCCGGGCGGTTATGTATATTTTTACACCGAAATTTTAAAAGAAAATAACACTAGGGGAAATGGTTTTCGAAGCGAGAGCGAGCTTATGAGTGTTTTGGGGCACGAAGTTGGGCACGTGGTGTTGCACCACAGCAGAGAAAGCATAGTTAAACAGGCTGCTGCTGCCGGAGTTATAGGCATTCTTTTGGGAGATGGCATTGGTGCGGTTTTAGCATCGCTTGGTGCCAATTTTTGGCTTTTGGGAAATAGCCGAGATAACGAATCAGAGGCTGATGTTAAGGGTTTTGAATATACAAATAAAATAGGTATATCTTCGGAAGGATTAAGCGATTTTTTTGCTAGGGGGCTTAAGAGTTATGATCCTGTTACGGGAAAATGCTCCGAAGAAAAAGAAGGCTCTCTTTTTGATGCATTCAGCACTCATCCTCCGTCTTGCGAGAGGGTGAATAACAATAGGAAAAGAATGGAAGCTGTAAATCAAAATTATCTAAAAGACAGGCCTGGCGAAAAATTTACGGATCTTGTTAAAGCGGCAGGAATTTGAAACTTTACTTTGACTCAAACTGCCCGCTTTGCCGTTCATTTGCTAAACTTTTGCAAAAGCATTTGAGTGGCGAAGTAGATATTATTCCTTTTCCACAAGGCGAACAAGCTAAGGATTTTAAACTGGAACTCTCAAATGGCGAATTTTTATACGGCAAGGAAGCAATAGATGCTTTGGAAAAAGAGGTTCCAAAAGTAAAAGATTTTTTTTGGATGCTTCCAGATGTTTACAGGGGAAAAGCTCTGCACAAAACTTATGCCTTTGGAAAATTTTTGCGCCGGATTTTTTTTAGAAAAAAATGCGATGAGTGCAGTTAATTTTCTATATTACTATTATGAAAAAGCTCTTCAAAATTCTCGCTGTTTTGGTGGTTCTCTTTGTTGTTTTTTTTGTTGCCGCATTTTTTGTGGTTAAAAGCAAATTCCCACCCGAAAAAATACAAGCCCTTGTTGAAGAACAAGCGAGTGGTATTTTAAAGCGAGAGGTTAAAGTTGGCGGAGCGGGCTTAAGTTTTTTGCCTCTTGGAATTCAGTTAAAAGACCTAAAAATTGCGAATAATTCTGGCGGTGGTTTTAGCAAAGAACCTTTTGTGGATTTACCGCTTGCAATTATCAAGATAGATTTAGCAAAGCTTTTGATTTTTCACGTAGCCATAGACAAAATTTCCATTGAAAACTTGAGCCTGCTCTACGAAGTTATGCCAGATGGTAGAACCTCAATAGACGGCTTGGGTGGAGAACCAGATACCACGGCTAAAAAAGACACTTCAAAACTCGATTTGTCAAAAATTGAATTGCCAGGCTCTTTTGCATTGAGTTCATTTCAAATAAAAAATGCCAAGGTTATTTTCAACGATCGCTCACAAAAGACAAAAATGGTTTTTGGAAATATAAATTTAAAGATTGGCCTTTCTCTTGACAAAACTCTCGAAAAAGTCAAAACCTCAACCTCCTTAACCTTAAAAGAAGTTTCTATAGAAGATCCAGGCCTTGGAATTCGCAGGGGGGGCATAACCGCATTCCTGAATGCAGACATAAACTCAAATGTGCGTAATCAGCACTTGGATATTCAAAAATTTTCTATAGGCTTGCAGTCCGTAAAAATAAGCGCAAGCGGAACCATAGATAGATTTATGGAAGATATAAAAATTGTGGATTTGAAAGCTGAATCAAATGAAGTAAATTTGGCAGAGCTTATAAAAGATATACCCACTGGAATAAATCCTGAAATTCCAAAAATAAGTGCAAGTGGAATGTTTGTTTTGGGTGCTGCGGTTAAGGGAGCAATAGTTCCAAATAAAAGTTTGCCATTGAGCTGGAATTTGGCTGTGAACAATGTAGCTATGAGCCACAGCGATTTGCCAGCAGGAATTAGTTCTTGGACAGGCAAGATAATTTTAACAGACTCCACCCTAAACGTAAATCCATTTTCATTTCAGCTTGCTGGGCAACCAACAAGTATTTTATTAGAAGCGAGCAATTTGCAGTCTCCGCAGCCAAGATTGGACAATTTATCTTTAAATGCAAAACTTGATTTGGGTGTTTTGTTTACGCTGGCAAACAAACTTGTTTCTATTCAAGACCTTAGCGCACTTACGGGCAGGCTAGAAGCCACACTTGGAGCAAAGGGCATTATAGATCCAGCTAATCCACAAAAACTCTCTGTTAATGGCAATATAAATTTGCAAAACATAGTTGCCAAAACATCTGCAATTCCAGATGCAGTTTCTTTGAACGGTGCGGTTAAATTTTCAAACGCAGAAATTTCTGCTGATCCCTCGGTGCAAATCGGAAAATCAGATGTAAAAGTGAAAGCCGTTGTAACAGATTATTTGGCAATGGTAATGCCCAGACTTGCTGCAGGCAAAAAAATGAATATAAATGTGAATGTGAGTTCTTCTAATTTAGATTTAGACCGTTTGTTTCCCCCAAGCGATGCCACTCAACCGCCAAAAGAAGACGAAGTTCCAATGGAAATTTACCCCGAACTTCCAGACATAGTAGCGAACGTAAATTTCAATTTGGCAAACACAGTATTTCGCTACTTAACTCTTTCCGATTTCAATTTGGGAGTTAATTTTGCAAACAAAAGGGTAAATATGGCAGGCAAAGGGCGGCTATATACAGGTGGCATTAACACAAATATAGCATTGGATTTGAGCAACAGAAAGTCTGCAAATGTAAAATTTGCTTTAAACGTTGACAAAGTTGAAGCAAATGATTTTATATCCAACGGAAGAAAGAATATCAACGGAGAATCTGAAATTGCAAAGCAAATTAGAAGTTTAGATAACACTGTTTTTGGAAAATACAGTATGAAAATGGATGTTAACACCAAAGGTTTGCCTCAGAATTTTGTGGATAATTTAAGTGGCCCAATTTCTGTGCAAATTACAAATGGAAGTTTAAGAGGTTCAAAAATATTAGGAGGCGTTGGCGAAGGTCTTTCAAAATTTGAAATTGCTGGCAAAAAAGTTTTGAACTCTCCGGTGAACAGTAAAGGAGATGTGAACTTTGACGACCTTAAAGCTGATTTTGAAGCGAAAAATGGGCAGCTTTTGGTTAAAAATTTTGACATAAATGCCAAGGCTCTCGGTATGCTTGCCTTTACAGGCGCAGTTGGTTTTGATGGTATTTTAAAATTGAACCTGCAAAATACTCTTAGCCCGCAGGTAAGTTCCAATTTGAACAACCTAACAAAATCAAGCCCTGTTTCGCTTTATCAAAAAGATTCAAGAGGAAATGCTATTTTATACTTTAACATTGGCGGTACCCTTTCAGACCCCAAAGTAACACTTGATGCGAGCAAAAACAGCAATCCCGCAAACGAGCTTAAAGACAAAGCCACGGCAAAGCTAAACGAGGCAAAAGACAAAGCCACAGCAAAGCTAAACGAAGAAAAAGCCAAATTAAAAACTGAAGTCGAAGCCAAGAAGAAAGAAGCGACGTCAAAAGCAAAAGGTGCCGTGACCGACAAAGCTAAGGGATTGCTCAAAGGGATTAAGAAATGATTTATCAATCAGTGACTACTATATTTCATTTCTAATACTTTCAATCACTTCCAATAGCCTCATTATATCTTTGGGAAATACTTCTCCAATATTGCCAATTCTAAAAGTATCTGCTTGCGAGACTTTTCCTGGATATAACACAAAACCGAGTTTTTTTACGATTTTGTAAAAGTTGTCAAAGTTGAAATCTAGAGTTGGATATACAAAAGATGTGATTATTGGAGACTGCAGCTCTTTTGGCAAAAAAGGTCTAAAACCAAGTTCTTTCATTCCATTGACTAGCAACTGCTGGTTTTTGCAGTATCTTTGATAACGCGCCTCTACGCCACCTTCAATTTCCAATTCATCTAATGCTTGGTAAAATGCTCTCACTATATGCGTGGGAGATGTGTATCGCCATTTTCCAGATTTATCCATTTCTTTCCACTGCCCATATAAATCCAAACACAGGGAACGGGCATTGTCTTTGCATTTTAGCAATTCTTCTTTTTTGGCAATAACAAAACCAAAGCCCGGAACTCCCTGAATGCACTTGTTGGCAGAGCTAATCAAAAAATCAATATTGCAGTCTGCCATATCAAATGGTATTCCGCCAAAAGAACTCATTGCATCTAAAATGAAAACGTTGCCGTGTTTCTTGGCCACTTTGGCAATTTCTGAAAGCGGGTTGAGCATGCCGGTTGTTGTTTCGCAGTGAACGAGTGCTGTGTGCGTAATGTCTGGATGTTCGCCGAGAATAATTGACAAAATTTCTGGTTTGGGTGCTTCGGTTTCAAAACAGGAATATGCTATATGTTTGAGTTTCAATACTTTTGCCATTCGTGCTATTCTGTCGCCATAAGCACCGTTGGTTATCACCAACAATTTACCGTCTGGCGGTACCACAGAACCTATGGTAGCTTCAACCGAAAAAGAACCGCTGCCTTGCATTAGCACAGCTGTATAGTCTCCAATTTTTTTAGTCGCGAGTGCCACCAAGCGGCGGCGAATATTTTGAACAATATCCTCGTTGTAATCCGCGTCCCACGTACACCAATCTCTTAGCAGAGCATTTCTCACAGATTTTGAAGTTGAGAGAGGCCCTGGTGTTAAAAGCAAATATGGATTATCAGGTATAAATTCGTACATATCGCTAAACTCCTTTTTTTTCATTAAGTGATTTTATCAAAGCTGGCAATGCGCCTATATCTTCAATAACATAGTCTGCTCCGGCTTTCATATATTTTTGCCTTGCAATTTCTTTGCTCTCATTCAAAGCGAGCATACTGGAACCTTTCAACACACCAACGCATAAACATCCTGCATTTTTTCCCTCTTGCATATCAGCTTCGGTATCGCCTATTTTTAGAGTGTGATGTATGGATTCTGTACCGAGTTTTTCCAAATTACGCCAAAGCATATATGGGTAAGGCCGCCCCACCCCGTTGCAATCGTCTGGACAAATTACGCAGTCTGGTGCATAGCCTTTTTCTTTTGCCGCAGGCACAACCACATTCATCATAGCTTGAGTGTAGCCAGTGGTTGAACCTATTGCTATTCCCATTTCACGAATTTTCTGGGTCGCTTCAATAACTCCGGGCAAAGGGTCGGTGTGCTTGGTCAATACTTCAAAAAGGGCTGGTTCAAAACAGGCATAAATTTTACTAACGTCTTCTTGCGTATAAGAACGCCCCATATTTTCCAGCATTTTTTCAATATGCTTTCGTTTAGGGAGTCCCATTGGGGCACGGGTTTCTTCTATGCTAACTTTTATGCCAAAAGTTTCAAAGGCAGAAATAAAAGCGTTTACCGGAGCAGAGCTCCCGTAATCCACTGTTGTTCCTGCCCAATCCAGAATAATTGCATTTATTCTGTTCATCTACGATTTCTCCTTTATTATGTGATACAACATTCTCACGGCAACATTTACCAAGAGAATCAATAAACTCATAGCAGCTGCCTGGCTTATGTCCCCAGCTTCTTCCATGTGGGTAATTGCGATTGCGGCTATTTTGAAATTTGCGCTATACAAAAAAACAATTGCCGAAACGGTTACCATAGAATTTACAAAAAAATACATTGCTATTTCTGCAATGGCGTGAGTGGATAATGGAACGCTCACACGAAAAAAAGTTTGCCAACATGGAATGTTCATGCTTTCTGCCACCATTTCAAATTCTCTATCCAATTTTTTCAAAGCTCCGGTTGCCGTTAAATAAGGAACGGAAAAATAGTGAATGATATTTGAAAGCACGAGTATTATAATTGTGCCGTAAATAAAATGCAAGGGATTGCTTTCAGAATTAAAGAAAAATATAAAAGAAACTCCAATAACCATACCTGGCACGGCAAGAGGCAAAAGCGAAAGCAATTTGCCATATTTTGTTAAAATTCCAAATCCTTCTGCTTTTTCCATCATATATGAATATACAAAAACAAAAATAGAGCCAAGGACGGCAGAAGCTACGCTCATCAATACGGAATTGAAAAAGCAGCCTATGCCTCCTTTTGATTGGTTAAAGATAAAATGCTTCAGAGTGAGATTCAAGTCGTAGGGATAGTAAGTTGTAAATGCTCCTATAAAAAGCGAGATTATGAGAAGTATAAAGAACGTAGCTATAAATCCGCAGAACAGAAAAAATGTTGCATCGCGAACGGGATTTTTGCTAATTGTGAGCGGAATTGTTTTTGAATTGAGTGTGCTTGTATTTTTATTTGACACAAAACGCCCAGTGATAAACGAAATAATAGCAGGAATAAGCAACAATGTACCCACCACCGCCCCCATATTCATATTGAATTGCCCAGCGATTTGCTTGTAAATATCTGTTGCGAGTACATTGTAATTCCCGCCTATAACTTTTGGTGCGCCAAAATCGGTAAATGCAAGAGTGAAGCAAACAAAAATTGTATTCACAACAGTATATTTCATTTCTGGAAGAGTTACGTGCAAAAATTGCCGCAATGGTTTTACTCCCATAACCTCGCAAGCTTCGTACAACCTGCCATCCACATATTCAAGAGCAACGAGAAACAACAAAAAAGCCTGCGGAAAGGTGTAGATAATTTCAGAAATTATAATACCATTGCGTCCATAAAGCTCAATATCAAAACCGAGACGAGTAATGACGCCTTGTCTTCCAAATATGTACACCAAGCCAAGTGCGTGAACCACCGTTGGAATGAAAATGGGAACCAGAGCGACATATTTAAAAAAACTTTTTCCAAGAATTTTGGTACGTGTTATGGCATAAGCGTAAAGAAAACCGAATGCCGTGCTAAAAATTGTTGTCACAAGCGATATGTCTATGGTATTCCAAACCGAAACGCTGAGCGATGGATTGCCAAAATAACTTTTATAGTTGGCAAATCCGGCAAATGCACCGTTTTCTCCGGTAAACGCTTTTGAAAAAAGCGTTCCGAGCGGGAAAACAAATGAAATTGTGAAAATAGCGAGGATAAATAGCAATACGCAGAACTGCGCCGTGTTAAAGCGTACAAAATTTCGTTTAATTGAATATATTATTGCCATGATTTACACTTACACAGAATATCTCACAGCGTGTTCCTCTGGTATTTGCAAAAAAAGCATAGTGTCGCGTTGAAGTTTCATATTTTCCACTCGCTCCGAAGGCAAATCTATGAAAAATTCGGAATTTTCTTTTGGGATGTGGCTATGAATGCGGGTAAACGCTCCTTTGAATTCAAGCTCCTTTACTAAAGCTTTAATGTCGTGAGGTTCCCAGTGTTCAACGACCTTGATTTTCTCAGGGCGAATACCGCGCATAGCCTCTCCTTCATTGTAGAAATTCATCGTACCTATAAAATCTGCAACAAAGCGAGAAGCTGGATAGTTATATATAGTATGAGGATTTGCAATCTGCTCTATAACGGCATTGTTCATCACAATTATTCTGTCTGCCATAGTTAATGCCTCTTCTTGGTCGTGTGTTACCATAATTGTTGTGATACCAATTTTGCGTTGAAGAGCGCGTATTTCTGTGCGCAATTTGGCACGAACTTTTGCATCCAAAGCGGATAAAGGCTCGTCTAGCAAAAGATAAGAGGGAGAAAGGGCTATTGCGCGGGCAATGGCTGTTCTCTGTTGCTGCCCACCGGATAACTGACGCGGATATTTATTTTGATGCTCGCATAAATCAACCAAGTTAAGCATATCAAGAGCTTTCTTTTTCCTTTCGGCAGAAGTCATTTCTTTTTTCTGTTTTAAACCGAACAGGATATTTTCCATCACCGTCATATTCGGGAAAAGAGCATAAGATTGAAACACTATTCCAAAATTCCGTTTTGAAGAAGGGAGGAATGTGCTATCTCTGCTGTCAATGAAAATTTGCCCTGAATCTGCTGTTTCTAGCCCTGCTATTATTCGCAAAAGGGTTGTTTTTCCGCAACCAGAAGGACCTAAAATGCACACAAGTTCGCCTTGCTCAATATTCATATTGATATTGCTCAAGACGGTTTGCTGCCCGAAACGCTTGGTGATGTTTTTAATTTCTAGAAAGCTCATTTTTAAATTTCTCCGACATTATTTTTTTGCAGATTTACTATCAAACAATGTCATCCATTTGTTGAGAATTGCCTCTCTGTTGCTGGCTGTCCAAGCAAAATCGTTGTCTATTAGCTGCTTTATCGGGTCTGAATTGAAGCCCTCGTAATTGCCGCCCTTGCCTGTGGAAATAATGGGGTACATCGTTTTGTAAGATTCCATAGCCTCATCGGAAATTGCCCAATCCAAAAATGTTTTTGCAGCAGGATTGATATTTTTCTTTTTTATCAGAGCGTTTGCTTCCATATCCCAGCCAGAGCCTTCTGTGGGGAACACTGTTATAACTGGAGCTCCTTTTTGTTTTTGGCTTATTCCTGCATAGCCAAAACTCACTCCAACTATACATTCGCCAGCCGCCGCCATTTTTGCGGGCTTTGAACCGGAATGCACATATTGATTCACATTTTCGTGCAGTTTTGAAAGATAATCCCAACCTGCATTTGTATTTTTATCTTTCAGTTGCAGCACACCTGCAACCGTGAGAAAACCCGTGCCAGACGAATTGGGATTTGACATAACAATATGCCCTTTCAATTTTGGATTCAACAGGTCATCGAAAGATTTTATATTCGTTGGTCCAAGCCCAAGTTTAGCAAGTTCCACAGTATTGACTATGAACGCTGTTTCCCAAGCGGTTATTCCAACCCATGTTGGAGTTGGTTTGTCGGATTTAAACTTTGGCAATATTCTTTCAATTCCTTTTGGCGTATATGGTTCAAGCTGATCGCGTTCATCCAAAACCAACATAGAAGAAGCTGCCGTGCCCCATACCACGTCTGCCTGTGGATTTTCTTTTTCTGCTATGAGCCGTGCAGTTATTATACCTGTTGATTCACGCACGACTTTTAATTTTATATTGGGATATTTTACGTAAAACGATTTTAAATATTCTGTTACAAGTTCATCTTCCAAAGCAGTGTAAACAGTTATGGTGCCAGATTCTCGCAAATCTTTTACTGGCTCGTCTTTTTTGCAATTGATTAGGAACAAAATTGCCGCACAGAACATTATTAATATGCAGTGATATACTTTCATGCCTTCCTCCTTGTTGAATTTTACATAGCAAAGGTAGATATTGAATATTACGATTCTGTGAAGGTCTTGTAAAGATTTTGTTAGATATTAACTTTTTGCTTCTACGCTCGGTTTTGCAACCCTCGCACCGCTGGTCGCTATTACACGATACTCAGAGCCGGCTTTGCCGTTTGCATCTATGAATTCTTTGTCTTTAATTCCGGGGTTGCCTATCGCTTCCCATTTGGAACCATTTTTGCGTTCCACAGCAAGCGATGTAACCTCAGGTGCTATTTTCCAAACTACGCTGACTCCATTATCCACTTGGGTAGCTTTTACACCTAGTGCTGGCGGTGGCGGTGCAAAATCTGGGCTCTGTGGTTCGCCGTGAACTGCTCCGGTTATGCCGCCTAGAGGGTCTTTTTTTGGCTCTTGCTTTAGTTTTGCTGCTCTTTCTTTGCACCAAGCAATAATTTTATCCAACCGTTCTTCGTTTAGCCCAACATTTGTGGGCATAACAAGTTCGCCGCCTGCTACATCTGTTGCAAAGTCGTCATTTACAAGCATCACAGGTCCGTTTCCACAGGCTCCGAGGCATTCCACCCTTACTATTGAAAATAAATTGTCTTTTGTAGTTTCGCCTGTTTTTATACCTAGTTTTTTTTCGGCAATTTGAATTATGTCTTCTGCGCCTGTGATGTGGCAGCATATATTTTGGCAGAACTGCAAAAGAAAACGCCCTGTTGGAGCGTGTTTGTACATCGTGTAAAAAGTGGCAACACCCCAAGCGTGGGCAGGGGAGCAGTCGCACATTTTTGCCGCCCAGCGCACAGATTCTTTTGGAACCCAACCGAGTTCGCTTTGAATAATCCAAAGGACTTCCAAAAGCGCACCCTGCTTAACGGGATATTGATTTAACAGAGCTTCTACCCTTTGTTCTGCTGAACTCAGCTTTGCTGAGACTTCTTCGTAAGTGGGTTGCGTAGTAGCGCTTTTATGCCCCTTTTGCAGGTGCAAAGGCTCGCCAAATTCTTCGGCTTTGGGGTTAGATGGCGCAAACTTTGTGTTAGATACGAACTCTATCATAAGGCATAATGTAGAAAATTGCGCCTTGCACTGCTTGCAAAATTATTACAGCATAGCCTAAGAGCAAAGAGGCAAGCAATTGCTCTGAATTTATTGCATAAGCGGTTAAAGAAAGCATACTCCATTCCCTAACACCAATTCCGTTAAAAGAAATGGGAATTGTTGCTATCAAAATTGTCACTGGCAAAATTGCAAAAACAAAAGCCAAAGGAACAGAAATACCCACAGACTTAAACAATGCGACTTGCATAAAAACAACCAATATCTGCATAAAAAGCGAACCAAACATAGCCGCAAGTAACCGCAAAGGATATTTTTTATACTCCCGCAATTTATCTGCAAAGCCCTTAAGTTTTCCCATATTAAACGGATTAAAAATCACACAAATGCAAAAAGCCAGCAAAAAAAATGTTGTAGCGACCATAAACCAAATTGCCTGCTCTGGAATCTGCTCGGAATAGGGCAAGGCGACCCAAAACAGCAAACATAAAGCCACGAGTCCCAGAATTCTAGCAACAAAAACAGAGGCTACGCTGCCAGCTATAACATTGTGTGCCTTGCCAAGAGCAATAGAACGGTAAGCATCGCCGCCAAGCCCGCCCGGAGCAAACAGATTAAAAAAATAGCCAGCAAGGGTATATTTGAGCAAAGCACTGAATTCCGGCTTTTGTTCTTTGGGAACAATTAAAAGATAATGCCAGCGAAATGCTTGGCTTAGAATTACAAACTCGCTCAACAAAAATGCGAGCAATAACCAACCAATTTTGGCGTTTTGCAAATTAGCTATAATTTCAGAAACGGGGAATTTCCATAAAATTAAAATTATCAGCAAAATGCTAGCTATGAGTTTAATTTGCCAAGGAATTGACTTCATAATTTTTAATTATCTCCAAGGCTTGTTTCTTGTATTTACCTGTCAATTTGAATTTTGGTTTTTTGCCAAAAATTCCGCATAACCAAGCTTTTAATAAAATGAGAATTAAATAAAATTTTGAATATTTTTTTGTTGCAACGTCTCCAACCAAATTATCCTTTTTCATTTCGCGTTGCAATTTCAAATATCTTTTAAAAGAGAAATATGGCAATTTGAGCAAATAACCAAGTGGCAAATAGTGCATAGCCGTGCGAATACGGTTGCGTTCGCCGTAGAAGAGCTTTAAAGGCGAATAGCGAATTGTTGTTTTGCTTCGTTCGTGCCAAACTATGGCGCTTGGGCAAAATACGCTGTGAAATCCCAAAAGATTATGCCTTAAATACCATTCCGTTTCTTCAAAAAATAAAAAGAAAGATTCTTCTAAAAAACCAACCTTGTTTGCAACTTCTTTTTTAAAAGCCATAACCGCGCCATAGCAACCAAAAACCTGTTTTGTTTTTAAGGGTTTCACATCATCTAAATTTTTTCCAGAATTTTCATTCTCGGCATACATATCTGGGTGAAATAGAATGCCTGTTGAATTTACAACGCCGCTTTTTTCCATAACAAGAGAGGCAACCGAGGCGCAATCTATATTGCTTTCAAAAGCGGTTAAAATTTCCCTTCCCCAATTTTTATCAAATTCCAAATCCATATTGCATAACACCTGTATTGGCGAATCCATTTTTTTCAGCAAAGCATTGCAGGCTCCTGCATAGCCTAAATTTTCAGTCCCTTTTTCCAAATTTACGTTGCTGTCCAAACCAGCTAAGGAATTATCATTTGAATTATTATCATAAACAAATATGCGAAACTTTGCGTTTTGCAAGTTTTGAATGCTCTTAACGCATTTTATAAGCGAATCGCCGCCGTTGTAGTTTATTATGCCAAAATCAATCATAGTTTTCTCAAAATGAACATAGCTTGGTCTCCATCAAACATAGCATTCAATTTATAAACAAATTTTTGAATTTTTGATAATTCTTTTTTTGAAAATTCTCTCTGTTCGCTCGCCGTTATTTGAAAAAATGTTGAATCAAAAAATATTTCTTCCAAAGACAAATTATTTTTCTCTGCTAGCATTTTAATTGCATAAATAGAAAAAATAAACAAATGTCTTGGGGCATCTAATTGCGACCAAAATGTTTTATATTTTCTCCAAGCATAAGAACCTGCAATTGGAATTCGTATCATAGCTATTCCATTTTTATTCAGCAATCTGTAAATATTTTCAAAAACCTCCAAGGGGTTAGATATGTGTTCAAGCGAGTGATGAAACATTATCAAATCAAATTCTTCTGATAATTCACTTAATTCCTTTTTATAGACTTTTATGCCGTTTCCATAATCTATATCACTCTGCAAAAATGGCTCTATGCCGGTTAAATTTGCATACCCGTATTTTCGCATTTCACCGAGCAAAGTTCCGTTGCCACAGCCAACATCTAAAATTTTGGAGTTAAGGTCGCGAAAGTTTTTCAGCAAATAATATAACCAGTAAGATTTTTCGTACCTTTTTTTCAGAAAAATTTTGCTGCCAAATGTGAATAAAAACGCAAGTGGATAAATCAAAAAAGAAAGTTTGATTATTATATGTTGAACGTAATACAATTTCCCGAATAATTTTTTGTAATCCAAATTGTAAGAGTAATAGTCGCCTGAATAATACTTAGAATTATCAAGGGGAATTTCCTTTATCTGCAAAGTTTTGCAAACGGAACATTCAAAATATTCAAAACCGCCCTGCGCCAAAAACGGGACATTCAATTTTTCATTTTTGCAAATTTTACATTGCATATCACCATTCCCAAAAGCAGTACAAACCCAATTGCTACAATGTAAAGTGATTTTCTAACACTATCCGAAATATAATTGAGTTCCACCATAGATTTGCCGCTTGGAATTTCAATAGCCATAAAAGTACTAAAGGCTCTGTAAATTTGCGCATCATTTCCGTTTACCCTTGCTCTCCAATACGGGTGATAATTCTCAGAAATAAAAAGTAGAGCTTTTTGAGAACTTTCAACTTCAAATGCCAATTCATCCATTTCTGCGCTTGCAATTTTAAGGCTTCCGCTACCATCTTGCAAAGGTAAAATATCTTTATCTTCCAATAATAAAGTATTCCTGTAATCAAAATCGTTATCCTTCAATTTTTGGATTATTTGTTCTTGATTTTCCATAGCCTCAAAATTGTAATACAACCTCGCTCGCCCTAAATCTCCGGGATTTTTTTGAACACTTGTGCCTCTATCTCCGTCAAAAATTACATAACCCACGTTCATAATGTCTATCATAGCTTGGTTTTGCATTTGTTCTTTGAAAACCCTGTAAGTCGCTATTTCATTATCGTGAAAACCAAGAGCATTTCTAAGCCCATAAGAAGCCAAATTGTTTCCGCTAATGGCAGGATTTCGTGTTTGGGCAAATATGCGAGAGCGTTCAAATTTATTTGGGCTATCGTTTTTTATAGCTTGTATGGCAGGATGGTTTGGATTGTAATATTGAGAGGCAGGCACGTTTTGAACATAAGGCGAATTTACAACCGCCAAATCCAATGCCGCAACTCCAGCCAAAATCATAGCCTTCTTTGCAATATCCATTTTTTCATTTGAAAGCACAAAAAATGCTGCCCCCAAAACAATGGCACATATAACAAATGAATTCACAGAAAAAGAAGCAAGCTCACTCGCTTTTGTAAAATTAACCGGCTTGAAATAAGCATTCTCCACCGGGTTCAAGAAAAAACTCGCCAAAATCAAAAACGGCACCGCCCAAAGAACCACACGTAAGATAAGCAATTTATTATTCTGAAAATTTTTTAATTCTGGTTCAGACAATTTTATAAAATACCCCCCAAACAACAGCACAAATATAGCCACAGGAACGCCACTCAAACTCTCCCAAGCAAAACGGAAAATTAAAATTCCGGCTAATAAAATTCCATATAAAATTGCACCCTGTTTAAAGATTTTTTTATTCTCTTCAAAATTTTTAAGAAGGGGAGCGGCTAAAAACACAAAGGCGAGCGGAAGCCAAAAAATAGCCATGCTCGGTGCGCGGAAATTTTTAACGCCTGGTATTGCATTAAACCACACACTGAATAAAAACGAATGCAAGCCAACAGCATAAGAAAGAGCTACAACGCAGCCAAAAAACCAAAACAATGCCTGCTTGCGATTACCCGGCAATAAACATCCGCACAAAGCCAAAAATGTTAAAAGAGTTCCAGCTCCGTCTGCATTTAGTTTAAAAGGATTTTGCCCCCAATAAGAATTGGAACCTCGCTCTCCAACATCGGTTCCCAAAAACCCTGGCAAAATCATAGCCGCTAATTCCTCGCCGTGCAAACTCCAGCTTGCGGAATGCTCAATGGTTGTTTTCTCTGAGCTTCCTCTAACAGAGGAAGTTGTTGTGTATAAGTAAGGCGGAATTATTTGAAAAGCAGAAACCATTAAACCAACAACCAAAGCGAGAGTTGCAAGCCCTAAACGAATTATGCGAATTTTTGCCGAAAGTTTTTGAGAAAAAATCTCAAATAAAGTGTAAAGCCCGGCACCCCACAAAAAGAAATATGTGAGCTGCAAGTGCGAAGAAAGTATCATCCAAACAATGGAGAGCGAAAGATAAATTCCGTGCTTTAAAGAACCCTCACGCAAGAGCCTTATCAAAGCATACATAGCAAAGGGAGCCGCAGCAAAAACCATCATTTTGCCGTCATGCCCGCCATACACGTAAGTGAAATATTGAGGGCTGCAAGCATACAAAAAACCGAGCAATGCTGCCCACTGCCATTTATCTGTTAAGTAGCGAGCGAGGATATAGGCGGCTATGAATGCAAACCATATAGTTAAAATAAACTTAAAGCCAGTGGCTCTGTCTGGGTTTAATACAAAATAAATTAAGGCAAGAGGGTGATAGGCATCTGCGAACAAAGCATCTAAAGTTGGAACCCCGCCAAGCCTTGAAGCATCCCATTCGGGCAAAACCAAATGCTCTGCTCTAACATAACGAGGACCTATGCCATTCAGTTGGTCACTGTTAAGCATAAGTTTTGAGCTGTCAAAAACAAATTCATTAAATACAATCAAAAGCAACGCAAGAAAGGCAAGCGATGCAATAGCCAATACTTGATTTTTTTTCAAAAGCTATTAATCCTCTACGGTTAATTGCCTGTGATTGCGTATTACAAAAAAAGCAACAGCACCAGCGATTATCACGGCAGCGGCTAAAATGACTGAAATAATGGTCTTGTTCATGTACGGACTCCTTTGTTTAGTATAATGTAGAAAACTACTTCAGCGCATTGTGTTCCAGCATTAGCGTGTAGTTTGTCACATCGCAAACATTGGTTGGACCAAAGTACTGAATTGGACCTGGGTAAATGTATTCTTCGCCTTTTGCCCAAGCATCTCTGTGCTTCACAAAATATTTAAAGGGTTTGCCGTTCAAGTCCACAAGGGCTTTTTGTATAACGGGTTTGTTTTTGCCGTGCCTGCGTTCAATGTTCATCATCATTGTGGTGGGAACTCCGCCTGCAACCCATTTTTTAAAGCCTGCTGTTAAATTGCGAATTGAACTCATATAGCCGTTTTTCTTGTGCAGCACCAAAACAGAAGCCGCATAGCCAAGACTATAGCAATAATCCGCATCAAAGTTGGAGGGTGCTGCGCAGCGACCTTCATAACCAAAGAAATGGTTTTGAGTACCGAATTTGCCTTTGAAATTTCTGCGTTTCAGTTCGCTGGTTACCATTTCAATTAAAAGTTTTTCTGTTTCAACTAGAGATACCTGAACATTTCCGTGCGGGTCTCTGTCCATCATCAACTGCAACTGTATGTCTTCGGGAAGGTTTTTAAGCAAATTTGCGGAGGCTTCGGAAATATGCCTGCAAGCTACTTCTACCATATCTGCCGCTTTGCCAGCTTCTTTAATCTCTGCATCTCCGTGCTCTTTAACGTGGCTTTCTATATCTTTTTGGATTAGTTCTTTTATTTCCGATTCGTAATGCGCAAGAGCATCGTTCAATTCGGAAATCAGAATTTTAAATTCGGGAATAAACTCAATAAGACCTTCTGGTATAAGGGCTACACCAAAATTCTTTTTCTTTTCTGAACGAGCAATAATAATATCGGTCATTGAGTTCACAACCTGTTGAAGAGTCATATTCTTTTCTTTAATCTCTTCAGAAATCAAGCAAATATTTGGATGTGTTTGAAGAGCAGCCTCTAAACCTATATGGCTTGCGGAACGCCCCATAAGTTTAATGAAGTGCCAGTATTTTTGTGCGGAATTGGAATCGCGCTCAATGTTGCCAATTAGTTCTGAATAGGTTTTAACTGCGGTGTCAAAGCCAAAAGAGACTTCTATATATTCGTTTTTCAAGTCGCCGTCGATGGTTTTTGGGCAGCCTATAACGGAACAAGGAACTTTTTTATCTGCAAAATATTCTGCCAAAACCGCAGCATTTGTGTTTGAATCGTCTCCGCCTATAATTATAATGGCGTTTAGCTTGAGCTTTTTCACAACTTCTATGCACTTGTCAAATTGCTCGGTGCTTTCCAGCTTTGTTCTGCCGCTTTGGATTATGTCAAAGCCGCCTGTGTTGCGGTATTTTGCCATTAATTCACGTTCTATCTGAATATATTTTCCGTCAACAAGCCCGCTAGG
>JAITFN010000017.1 GCA_031281345.1 Candidatus Fibrimonadaceae bacterium | reverse complement strand
CCCCCCCCCCCCCCCCCCCCCCCCCCCCCCCCCCCCCCCCCCCCCCCCCCCCTAGTGGTGGAGCAACATAGAATTACTCCCTATAATACAAATCCAAGTTGTTCACAATATTTGCGCTGGCTTCTAAATTGCGCATATATTCATCAAATACACCAAAAGAGGCGTATTGCCAATTCATTGAAAGCTCGTCAGATATAGATGCGTTTAGAGCTTCTTCGCTTGGTACGTTCTTTTTGAGAATCTTTATGAGCACTGCGCTTTGCGGGCTTGTGTACGGGCCACTCCACTCGTTTTCTTTTGCTGTTGAGAGGGCCTTGTAAACTTCGGGATTTGCGTAGCCCAGTCCGGGCAAATAGCTTTCAAAAGAAACAGTGAGGGAATCTATTGATGCCTTTTCCAAAATATTTTTTGATGCGGAATCCAAAACTGCAATTTCAGAAAGTTTGCCCATATTTGCTTTTAAATAGTCTGCAATAGCAGCAGCTCTTGCTTTTGCTTTTAAATTTTGCTCAATTTTTGCTCTCGCAAATTCCTCGTTCCTTGAACCGGCAGCTAAATTGCCAGATTTTTCAAACAGAGCTATCCATTTTGGGCTTTGCAAAACTTCGGAGGTTTTAGAATCATCTTTTGGGCGCAAGGGATTAAAAAAGGCAGAAGAAGACAATCCCGATATATGCCCAAGTTCCGAAATTTCACCGCCTCTTTTGAACCAGTTGGAATTCTGTGGTGTCAAGTCTTTGGCTTTTGCAGCTTCTTCAAAGCTTTTGCCGCTGTCCACCGTCGTTTTCACTTCGTTCAAAATTGCCTCAAGGCTGTCTATGGTTTCAGAAGTTGCATTAACAATGAGAAGTATGTGCCTTGCTTTCACTTGTTCTTCTTCGTTTTCAATTCTCTTTCCAAGGCTTTGAATTATATGGTAGCCAAACTGAGAGCGCACAGGCTCGCTTATATTTCCAGAATCCAAGGCAAATGCAGCACTATCAAATTCTGCTACCCATCTTCCGTGCGGAGTGTAATCGCCAAGCTCGCCACCTTGGACAGCGGAACCTGGGTCTTCGGAACTGTTGCGGGCAATTTCTGCAAAATCTGCTCCCTCTCTTATTTGAGCAAGCAACATTTTGGCATATTCATAAGTACTTTCCACATCTTTTTCGCTGGGAACAATGGGAAGGGCAACGTAATTTACTTTAGCTAAATCTTCTGCCACAAAAAAACTATCTGGCTCTGCTTGAAAAAGAGAGTCTATTGAACCTTGCGAAATAGAAATATCTTCAAAAGAATTCGGTTTGCCCTGAGCGTTCAAAAGCTCAAATTTTGTTTCTCTGTTCAGCACTCTGTATTTGGCTTCTAAGGTTGAGGGATGTACGCCTGCGCTGATAAAAGCGCGAAGCTGCTTTTCTGGAATTTTTGCTGTTTTAAGCATATTCTCGTATTCTATCATAAAGGGAATATTGTAAGTCTCTGGGTTAGAGAGCCAAGCCTCGTATTTTGCAAAATCAAAAACGCCATCTGTTTGGAAGGAAGGTTCTTTATCTATGCCTTGCGGAGGATCGTTGCGCAAGTCTCTGGACATTTCATATACAGATGCTTTTATTTTTACATTTGCAATTAATCTTTGCATTAAATGCTGCTGAACAAAAGATTTGAACAAATCTTCTCTGAGCTGAAAAGCCTGCTCGTTGGAGAGTCCGGTTTGCTGGCTCTGTATTTGGCGCAGGCGCATATCAAATAAATCGTTTGAAAGTTTTTCGCCATCAACTGTGCCCACTGGTGGCCTTTTGTCTATTTGCAAAGCAGACATATCCATAAACAACAAACCAGCGGCTATTCCCGCTATGGATATATAGATTACCCATTTGGCATTTTCACTTATCCAAGTTAACATATTTATTTCTCCCTACAGAGTTGCAAGCAGCTTTGAGGCATCTGCAGCTTTTGGTGAATCTCCATAAATTTTCAAAAGTTTTTGGGCAGTTTGCTTTGCCTTATCTATGTCTTTTGTTTCTAGATAGCAAAGGGTTAATTTCCACAGAGCATCTGGCACGGTTGGAATCATATCCACAGGCTCGGTTTTTGCGTATCTCTTTGCTAAATCGCCGGTGCGCTTGCCATATTTATTCACAAATTGGTTCAAAAGCGAAATTGCCTCTGAATAGTTTTGCTTTTCCATAGCCACCACAGCAAGCCCGTGTTCTGCAGCAGAGGCTATTAACTCAACACCAGAGGCATTGGAGATAGCTTGCTTGTAAAGAATTTCGGCACTGTCTAGGCTGCTGTTTTGCAGGTAAAGGTTACCGCTCAAAAGAGCTGCCTTTGCAAGGGGGAGTCCCTTAAGGGCTCCGCTTTGAATTGCGCTTTCAAAAGCTATAAGTGCGGAATCTCCTTTGCCAACATATATGTAATCCAAGCCTTTTCCAAGGTCCTCTGCCATTGCAGATTCTTTTTTAAGGGAGGCATCTAAATGCTGGACAATGGCAAAAATAGCCACAACCACAAGCACAAGGGCAATTATGATTTTTGTTCCGTGCCTGGGCCAAAAATCCGTTTTTATGAATTCAAACCAAGACTCAGCCGAGTTTGGCGCAGCTTTATTGCCTGAATTTGGCATTTTTTCGTTCATGTTATTCTCTGGGTTCTCTGAGTTGTTATTTGTGTGAAAAAAGAATATAGAAATTTTTTGCTATATTAACCACTTGAATGACCACATCTGAATCAACAAGTGAGAATGTTTCTGATTTAACAGATACGCTTAAAAAACAGGTACAAGCATATTTTACTTCCAACGAAATTGGAAAAATAACAACACAGGCACAGAATATGGGGGAATTGTTCAACGGCTTGTGTCTTGGTTTTAGGGAATTAGCTGGCTACAGCAGGGTTATGGTGCTTGGCATAGATTCCGAAAAATTTTGCCTAAAACCTTTGCACAGCGTTGGTTTTGACAAAGAAAAACTTAAAGATTTTCGCCCTGAAATAAATATTATGTCTGGTGAATATGCCGATGCTATTTTTTTGAACAAGCATATTTTTGTCAGCTCTGTTCCAGAAATAGATTCATTCTCCTTGCTTGGGTGCAAAGCCTACATAACCTTTCCTTTGCTTAAAAGAGCCTTGAACGAGTGCTGGAAAGTAAAAAAATGCCAAAAAACAAGCTGCCCAACTTTCAATTCAAGAAATCAGTTTTGCTGGACAAATATAGATTCTGGCTTTGCCATAAATGCCCCCACAGAAGATATAAGGCGTAGTATTTGCATTAAATGCAAGCAGTTCAAATGCGAAGGTTTGCTTTGGTTAGACTTAACAGACCACGCTGCAATAACTGGCGAAGATACGACAATGATTTATGCAACGGTTACACAAGTTGGGCTTTTAATAGAATCTTTTAGAGTTCACGAAGATTTGGTGAAAGTAAATGAAAAATTAAACCTAACTCACGCAGAATTGCAAAAAGCCCATAAAAGTTTAAAAGAAGACTTGCAAGCGGCGAGCCTTATTCAGCAGCAACTGCTCCCCACAAGTTTTCCAAAAGGGCTTTCAGATGTATTTGCAACATACAAGGCCAATTTGTATGTTAGCGGTGATTATTACGATTGTTTTGAACTTAGCAACAATACCATAGCCTTTGTGGTTGCCGATGTATCTGGGCACGGTTCTGCTGCCGCAATGCTTATGAGTATGTTCAAAATAATGTTAAAGTCTTCACCATTCAACGGAGTGAGCCCTGCCCAAACGCTAAGGGCTATAAACAGCACCTTGGTATCTGAAGTGGATAGCGGAAAGTTCATAACGGTTTTTTATGCAATATGGTTAAAAAACACAAATGAATTCATATATACCAGCGCGGGGCATAACCCAATGCCCATTATGAATAAAAGAACAGGCGAAATAGAATTGCTAAAATCATCTGGTTTTTTTATTGGTATGATGCCAGAGATAAAAGTACAAGACCGCATTCTGAAGCTAAATGGGGAATACCGAATAAGCCTTTACACAGATGGAATAAACGAAGCGGCTAATTCTGCAAAGGAGCAGTTTGGTCACAACCGCATACACGAACTTATGAAAGAATCTGCAAGTAAAAGCTGCAAGGAATTTGTGGACACGCTTTTGCAAAGAGTAGATAAGTTTTGCGAGAGCGAAGAACTCACAGACGATGCCACTATTTTGGTATGTGATATCAAATAAGCAGAATTTTGGATAAGGCAAAACCACCTATGAGAATAGACGTCATGCTGAATACCACAGTTGCTTTTGTGCTTTTGCCAACACCTTCTGCGCCGTTGGTTGTATAGTAGCCAAAATAGCAGGCATAGCTGGATATAAAAAATCCAAAAAGCGCAGATTTTATTAAACCAACAGCAAAATCCCAGTCTTGATAGCTTAACCTAACTCCAGAAAAGAACATATGAAAGCTCACTTCTTTGTATAAATAAGCAACCACAAAACCGCCTAAAAGCCCCACAAAAATGCTGAGTATTGTTAAAACCGGAAGCATTATAACCGCAGAGGAAATGCGGGGGACAATCAAAAACTTGTAGGGATTTAGTCCTAAAACATTAAAGGCATCCAATTGCTCGGTTACAGCCATTGTGCCAAGCTCGGAACACATAGATGCACCAACGCGCCCTGCCAAAACCATAGCCGTTAAGATAGGTGCGAGCTCCGTCATAACAGATTTTCCAACAGCCATTCCAACATAGGTGAGGGGAATCATATCTGCGAATTGGTATGTGAGCTGCCAGCTCATTATGCTACCTGTAAAAATAGAGGTTGTTGCCACGAGTGGAATGCTGGTTATGCCTATGTGGTGCATTTGCTCAACGGTTAAATGATGGCATTGTACAGCAGCAAAAATATTTCTGAAAGTTTCCAGAATAAACATAACATAATGTACTGCGCCACTTAACCCACGACGAACAAAACTACCAAGCGGAACAACTACGGTTGATTCTTTTGTCATTTTTTTGGCTTTGCTTTTTTGTCATTCTTTTGCTGCGTTTTTGGCGGAGCTTTCATTTTGTTTTTGTAAAGCTGGTCGTTGCGCAAATATTTCAAGGCTTCTGCAAGCTGGGTATCGTCTCTGAGCATCCAAGCTATGCGAGCTTCTTCGCCTTGAGCAGCACTTATAAGCTCTCTTTTAATGGCACTCAGGCTATAGCTTTTTGTTTCAAGAGCTTGTGCTTCGTTTTGTTTTGCAAGGGCGGCGCGCAAATCTGCTATTTTTGCCGCAATTGCAGTATCTTTCAAAACTTTGGAAGAATCTCCGTGAATAATATTTTGCTCTTTTAGGAGTGCTTCTTCCATAGCTTCTGCTATTGTTTGTGCATTGCTTTTTATCTTTGCAAAATTCGTGTCTGCTGCGCAAAAAGCCCTGAATGCGCTGAATAGGGTATCTGGAACTTTCCACCCAGAATCTATTTTTGCAGCTGCCTCTCCAATTTGGGAACGGTATTTAACAGCAAAGCGAAAATAAAGCGACATCCTTTCTTGAATTTGGGCTATCCAAGGAATTGGTTTTTGCTCAATATCAACATCGGGAGTTATGCCGCCTCCGCCGTACATTTTTCTGCCTCCGGCTGTATAATAAACCTGAGCTTCTTGTGCGGTATCTTTTTGCGAAGTATCTGCCGGAGAAGAAATTAAATCATCGGAATCTTCTGAGCTGGCAGAGCTTCTTAGTCCATGCCCTTTTATGCCGTTTTCCGGTTTATTGACACACCTGCCAAAAGGTAAATAATAAAAAGCTGTGGTGAGCTTTAGTGCGCGGCCATCGTAATCAAGCGGGAAAATTGTTTGAACGCTTCCCTTACCAAAAGTGGTTTTGCCAACAACTATTGCTCTATCCCAGTCTTGCAAAGCACCAGAAACTATTTCTGCAGCCGAGGCGGTTCCTTGATTTACAAGTATGGCTATTTGAGTGTCTTCGCCTATTATGCCATTCCTTGTTGCTTTATTTTCTGAATTTACAACACGTCCCTTTGTGCTAACAATGCGGTTGCCGCCTTTTAAAAACAATTCGCTCACTTCTATTGCTTGGTTCAAAAGCCCGCCTGGATTGTAGCGCAAATCCAATATCAACTTTTTCATGCCTTGTTTTTTTAGCTTGTTTATAGCTTCTTCTAATTCGCTTGCTGTTTTAACATTAAATGTGGCGAGTTGTATGTAGCCTATATCTTTATCCAGCATTCCAGCATAAGGAACCGCGTGAAGCACAATTTTTGCCCTTGTGATTGTTATGTCAAAAGGTGCGGCTACTCCTTCGCGTGATATTGTAACTTTAACATCGGTTCCAACCTTGCCGCGCAATCTGTCAACAGATTCATCTTGAGTTAAGTCTTTGGTTGGCTTGCCGTCTATATGGGTTATTCTGTCTCCTGCCATTATGCCGAGTTTATATGCAGGGGTACCTGCCATAGGAGAAATCACAGTTAATTGATTATCCCTTATGCCTATGGTTATGCCTATGCCGCCAAATTCGCCGTCTGTTGCGAGTTTTAGATTATCGCTTGCTTTTGGGTCAAGAACTGCGGTATTTGGGTCTAGCACGTTTCGCATTCCGCTTATGGCGGCTTCTGTTAATTCGCTAGGGTCAACATCTTCCACGTATTTCAAATTTATTTCTGAAATGACCTTGTTAAGGCGGGAAAGTTCTTCGTAAAAATCACCAGAAGCCTTAGCCTCTGCGGAGGGCTTTCCGCAAGCCGTGAAAATGGCAAAGAGAATGAACAGGGACAAGAGCGAAAGTTTAACAGATTTCATAGAATTGTAATGTAGAAATTTTCAGTGCCTAAAATGTCTAGTTCCCGTAAATGCCATTGCAATGCCAAATTTATTGCAGGCTTCTATAACTTCATTGTCTTTTTTTGAGCCACCAGGCTGCACAATATATTTTATGCCCGCAGAATTGGAGGCATCTATATTGTCTGCAAAAGGGAAAAACGCATCGGAAGCCATTACCAAATTTCCCCAAACGCTTTCCGGCAAATTCATTCGTTTAACGTTATCTGCCACTCTTGGCTGGCATAGTCGCAGGTTAGAATCTATGCGGTTTGGCTGCCCAGGCCCAAGGCCGAGTATCATAAAAAATCCAGCTTTATATTCGTGGCACATAACTATTGCATTGGATTTGGTGTGTTTGCAAACAAGCCAGGAAAATTTTGCTAGTGCCTCTTTTTCTTTTGGGAATTTTGCTATTGTTGGGCATTCAAATTTTTCCCAACATTCAATATCCCTATCTTGAACGAGCATTCCGCCTATCACGTGCTTATACACCTTGCAAACCGCAGGTGCTTTTATTTCCCCGACTTTCAATAAGCGAATATCTTTTGATTTGTTTTTCAAAAATTCCAAAGCGTCTGCATCAAAATCCGGTGCGAGCAAAATTTCAACAAAACGCCCCTTCAAGAGTTCCGCAGTTTTCAAATCCACTTTTCTGCTAACTGCGATAACAGAGCCATAGGCACTGACTGGGTCTCCTTCCCAAGCATAGTTGAATGCCTCTGAGAGGGCTTCGCCTGTTGCAAGCCCGCAAGGGTTAAGGTGCTTGATTATTGCAACGGTGTTTGAGTCTGAAAACTCCCTGATCATTTCCAGAGCGGCATCTGCATCCACTATATTATTGTAAGATAGCTCCTTGCCGTGAAGCTGCTCCGCAGTCGCGAGGCTCGCTTCTGTGCAATTAGGGTCTTTGTAGAACACTGCGTTTTGATGTGAATTTTCACCATATCTAAGCGTGGTGCCATTTGCGAAATTTAAAGCGAGATTTTGCATGGCGGTAAGGTAGAAAACAAATTTTATATATTTCTAGTATGAAAGACCTTTCCCTATTAGATAGAGTTGTAAATGCCTTGCCAGACAATCTGGATGATTTTAACGATTCTCACGCAGAGAAGTTTCGTGAGTTGACTGCGATGGATAACCATGAGGTTTCTATTGAAAAAGTAAATTTTACCCATCTGCATCCAGATTTTTAACGAAATGAAAGAAAGTAAATTCAGCGAAATATACGAAAAGATTGTAAAACCCTCTTTGCTTGAAGTTCTTTCCAAGAAAGAACATTGGAAGTCTTATTATTCCGATGATAAGTTTAACCTAATAAAGGACTATGCTTACGGTGAATACTGCCGAATAAATTCAGACTTACACGAGGCTTTTAATAATCCAAGTAGCCTCATAGATAGGCATAAGATAGCCACGGCATTTTATTTGTCATTTTTGTCTGCGGTAAGGCTTTACCCCGTGGCTGTAACAAAATGCGTTCATCCTAAAATTAATTCGGTTACGGCTTTCTTGTATCATCACATCGCATTTCGTTCAGCTTTATCCATAATTGCAAATTTCATCATCACCACAGAAGATAATGTTGAAGGTTATAAAGATCATTTGATAAATAATGGATTCAATCCGCCACCAAAGCTGATATGCGAGAATGCAAAAATTTCTTATTTTGATTATGCGGTTTTGCAAATACTTAAAACATCTATCAAAATGAAAGATCCTTCTAGACTAGAAGAAGCAGCATTTCTAATTTCAGACATATTTTTTCATATAGAGAGAAATTCACGGGATATGTTTTTTTGTAAATGCAAAGGGCTCGCTTCTGTACAATTTCCCCATATCTAAGCGTGGTGCCATTTGCGAAATTTAAAGCGAGATTTTGCATGGCGGTAAGGTAGAAAAAAACGAAGTTAGTCTCTTATTTTATAGATAAATGAAAATTACAAACAGTCCAATCCAGCCAGCAACACAACATTGTATAAAGCGGTCGTTCAATAATATTTTTGTTGGGTTGCCATTTTTCAAATAAACTATAGTAAGCTGTAAATAGCGAATAATGCCCATAAGCACAAAAACAGATGTAAAATAAATATGCTTGGAATGAAAACGTTCTATTACATCTGGCGAGAGTGTGTACATAATATATGCGATTACAGTGATAGTTGCAATGAATGTTATTACTTGATTCATAAACTCCAAATTGTATTTGTTGGTATTTTTTCGGAGGGAAGTCCCCGTATTTTCATATAAAATCACGTCGTCTCTCCGTTTAGCAAAGGCAAGGAACAGAGCAAGCAGAAATGTCATTATAATAATCCATTCTGAAAGCCAAATATTTGAAACGATTCCGCCAATCCAAACTCTTAACACGAATCCAATAGAAATAATTATTACGTCAATAATAGCATATTGTTTTAATCGAACGCTGTATGCCAAATTCATCAAATAATAAAAAACTACCAACGCTATCAAAACATTGCCAGCATCATTTCTGCAAAAAAATAAAAGAATCAGCATGGATAACAAAAAGCAAGTCGCCATTATGATATAAGCTGTTTTTTTAGATATTATACCAGAAGCAATTGGTCTTTTGCATTTTTCAGGGTGCAATTTGTCTAATTCAACATCGCATATATCGTTGAAACAATAAATGGAACTCGCAGCAAGAGAAAACGCTATAAAAACCACAGCGCAAGACAATAGTACGGAAACATTCAGCAATTGACCGCCAAAAAATACAGGTATAAAAATGAACATATTTTTTGTCCATTGTTCGGGGCGAAGAAGTTTTAGCATCAAAAAGAGTCCTAACATTAAATATCTAGTGATTAAAATCCGATAATTTCACCACAATCACATCGGGTAGTTTTTTAACAAATCCTGAGTTTGGATAAGATGGCATATAAGTTGATTCATAAATAGCTTTCTCCATTTGCTCACCATTTGGCATGTTAAAATTGATACCTAAACAGCGCATAAAATTAATGACTCGTTCTGGTACTTCACCTCTATTCCATCCAAATTCAAAGACAGAATAGCCTATCACCTCTCCTTGTATAAAATTCGCATTCGTATGGAATTTTTCTGAGGTCCTAGCTCTTCCTATAATTGCAACGGGCAAATTTTCATTATCCAAAGATGTTTTAACAATTACATCGCGAATTTCATAAGCCAAACGAACATCTTCGTTGTATCTCAACTGGTCTGAGTAAAGCAGTTGAGCTGTTATTTGCGCTTGATATGCAGTGGTGAACAGAGCAAAACATGCAACGGCAATACGATACTTATTAGAATAGTTTTTAATGAGAAAGAAAAACATAAAAGCAAATGCGAGTGGAAAAACATATATTGCTCTTATTGGCGGTTTGTTGCCACCAATAAGAGCTAAAAACATAATGCTTAGAGGAATACCTATAGAGGCAATAATATATAAGATTTTTTTATCACTTGCAATTTTCTTGCGAGCTATGTCTATGCTCTTGATAATAAAAAGCAAAGCTAAGGGCAACAGCAGAATATTTCCGAAAGATTTTGACATATCGGCTACACGTTTTGCATTTTCCATGCCTGCATTCAGCGCTATTATTGGATTTACAATATCTTGTATTTGCGGAATACATCCTATTGTAAGGGTATAGGCAAATAATAAAATACGTAGAATGTTTTCCTTAATGCTTGTATGTCCCCATTTATTAAAATCATCGAAATATTGTGCCTTCTCTATGTTTAAAATGTAAGGTATTAAAATTCTATCAATAATAGTATAGACAACTATAGCGCATACTAGCATTGTGAAAATTTTTAAGCATAAATTGCGGTAAAATTTTGCTTTATAATCAGATGTTTCTAAAAAAATCATAAAGCATATAAATACGCCACAGCAAAAAAACGGAACCATTGCCTGATATACGGAAGTCATAAAAATTAGCGCGAAAAAAGCAAAAATTATTTTGCTTTTTTTATTATCTATAAAACCCCTAAACATAATATATATCGTATATGGGCATAGCAAAACCATAAGAGCTACTTCCCTTGCCTGAAACACAAAATAAAATTGTTCTGCCCAAATAGGAGAACTTGCGAAAACAAGAGCAAAAGGAATAAGTGCATTGTTATTACCTGTATTTTTGCAGAAAAGTGCTATGATATAGGCATGAGAGATTGTAAAAAGCCAAATAAGGCAAAAAGCACTAAAAAATGCCGTAAAAGGATTGAACCCGTTAATATTCAACATCCATATCAACAAATCAAGACCAAAGCGACCTATATTAGTAAAGAGTTTAAAAACACTATGTCTATCTGACATCATAATACCTTCGGAATCTAAGCCTATGCTGTATTGGAATAATTTTATGCCATAGCAGAAAAATAAGGCTAAGGCTGTTGCTACGAGCAGAGGGATGTTGTTTTTGCAAAAATCGCAAAAATTTTTTAAACTTGGGTTTTCCATAGCTTTCTAAACTACAAAATTATCGAAAATAAGCCTTACCCCAAAGATTAAATTTTAAAAAACTGGAAAATTGATGGAAAAATAGGGGTACTATGGCAGGTAAGGTAGAAAAATATGAGGCTAGCACATACGGCTTGGCATAGTGAAGTGGCTGTTATGGAATTTTTTCTATATTGGTTCCAGTATGTATCACTACTTAGTCCGAACATTTGGAGTTATATGCAATGTGCCTTAAATAAAATAACTGTATTGGAGAATGGAAAATGAAAATTTTAGTCACCGGCTCTGCCGGTTTTATTTGCGGTTATGTTGTGGAAGAATTGCTTTCACACGGACATTCCGTGGTTGGTATAGATAATTTTTCCAAATATGGAAAAGTGAAAAAATCTTATGACAATCATCCGAGCTATAAGTTTATAGAGGGCGATGCAAAGAACTTAGAATTGATGAAGGAACTGATTGCTGATTGCGACCAAGTGTTAGCCGCCGCTGCAATGATAGGCGGCATTTCTTATTTTCACGAGCAGGCTTATGAGCTTTTGGCAGAAAACGAGAGAATTTTAGCCTCAACTTTTGATGCTGCAATTTGGGCAAACAAAAATCACCACTTGAAAAAGATAAATGTGCTCAGTTCAAGCATGGTTTACGAAAGTGCAACAGAATTTCCAAGCAAAGAAGGCGATCAACGCAAATGCCCGCCGCCGCTAAGTACCTATGGTTTCCAAAAACTCGCTTGCGAATATTATTGCCAAGGTGCTTATGAACAATACAAATTGCCATATACAATAATTCGTCCCTTTAATTGCGTTGGTATAGGAGAAAAACGCGCACTTTGCGATAAACAAATATATTCTGGCAATGTTGAGCTTGCTATGAGCCACGTTGTTCCAGACTTGGTGCAAAAAGTTGTTAAAGGGCAAGACCCCTTGCACATTCTAGGCGCTGGCAACCAAATTAGGCACTACACTTATGCCGGAGATTTAGCTCTTGGAATAAGGCTTTGCATAGAAAGCGAAAAATCCATTAACGAAGATTTTAACCTTTCTACCCCAGATTCAACAAATGTTTTAGAACTTGCAGAGGCTATATGGAAAAAACTGAAACCAGAAAAACCATTTGCATACATTAGCGATAAACCATTTCTCTATGATGTTCAAAAGAGGGTTCCAAGCGTTCAAAAAGCAAAAGACATCCTTGGATTTTCTGCAACAACAAAATTAGACGCAATTTTAGACGAGGTTATTCCTTGGATAGTGGAGCAGGTGAGGATAGGGGGAATTTGATGAGCAATTTGACCATTGCCATTCCTGTTTATAACGAAGCGGAGAATATTCGTTTTGCTGTGGAGAAAATTGAAAAAGAAGTTACTGTTCCGCATACGATAAAAATAATTTACGACACAGAAACAGATACCACTTTACCTGTTGTATATGAATTGCAAAAGACTTATGAAAATATAGAATTGGTTAAAAATTTATATGGGCGTGGTGTGCTTGGAGCAATAAAAACTGGCCTTGAAACCTCGCAAACAGAATATGTTGTAGTTACAATGGCAGATTTAAGCGACCCGCCTCAAGTTATAAACGAAATGGTGAAAATAGCAGAAGAACAAAATGCCCATATAGTTTGTGCAAGCCGCTATATGAAGGGGGGAAAGCAAATTGGAGGTCCATTATTGAAAGGTTTAATGAGCCGCTTTGCGGGCTTAACTCTGCATTATTTTGCTGGAATTTCTAGCCACGATGCAACAAATAGCTTTAAACTTTACAGAACATCTTTTTTAAAAGAACAAAAAATTGAAAGCACGGGTGGTTTTGAACTGGGCTTGGAATTGGTTGTTAAAGCTCATTTGCAAGGGAAAAAGATAAGCGAAACTCCCACAACTTGGACAGACAGAGTTGCTGGAAAATCCAATTTCAAATTGAGGGCTTGGTTACCTAATTATCTCAAATGGTATTTCACAGCATTCAAATGTAAAAAGAAAGGAGAAACACTATGAACAAAATTTGCATTATAGGCGGTTGTGGGCACGTGGGCTTGCCTCTTGGCTTGGCTTTTGCCAGCAAAAGTTTTTTTGTAACACTTGTGGATTTGAATTCCTCGGCCGTAGAAAAAGTAAATAAAGGCGAATTACCTTTTAAAGAAGAGGGTGCAGAAGAACTTTTAAAATCGCTTATTTCAAAGAACGTAGTTGCCTCCGTTGATATAACGCAGGTTAAAAATCAAGATGTGGTTATTTTTGTGACGGGAACTCCAGTTGATGAACACCACAATCCAAAAATAAACGAGGTATTAAAAGTAATTCGTTCTTATGAAAATTTGCTTTCAAAAGAACAACTGATAATTTTAAGAAGTACGCTTTTCCCAGGTTCAACTGAACTAATTGCAAAGGAATTGGAAAGTTTGCTTGGAGAAGCAAAAGTAGCATTTTGCCCGGAGCGCATTTTGCAAGGCAAAGCTTTGGAGGAAATTTTCACATTGCCGCAAATAGTGGCGGCAAATTCTGATAAAGCATACAACCAAGCCACGGAATTATTTTCAAAAATAAGCCCAAAAATAATTCGCATAGAACCAAAAGAAGCGGAGATTGTAAAACTGATGACCAATACTTGGCGTTATTTAGAGTTTGCAGTTTCCAATGCTTTTTATATGATTGCAGAAAATGATGGTCTTGATTTCTATAAAATTTTAAATGCGATAAAAGACGATTATCCAAGGGCAAAACATTTTCCAAGCGCAGGTTTAGCGGCTGGTCCGTGTTTATTCAAAGATACAATGCAATTAAGCGCATTTTACGAAAATAATTTCTTTTTAGGGCAATCTGCAATGTTGGTAAATGAGGGATTGCCCAATTTTCTTGTTCAGCAATTGGAAAAGAAAATTGGAAATTTGTCAGAAAAGCGAATTGCTTTGCTTGGAATGACTTTTAAGGCAAACAACGACGATACAAGAGAAAGTCTCTCTTTTAAGATAAAAAAAATATTAGAGTTTAGAATGGCAAAAGTAATTACACACGACCCATATTTGCAAAACGAAATGTCTTTGCAAGAAACTTTGAATTTGGCAAATGGAGTTATTTTAGGAACTCCGCATAATGAGTATAAAAAAATTATTCCTGCTGTTCCTTATGTTGACTGTTGGGGGATTTGGCCGAGATGATTGATATAAATATGCTATATAAAAATCGTTTTGAAAAGCAACTTGAAAAAAAGAATGCTATATGGAAGGTTTTATGCAAATATTTTTTCCAAAAATTTATTGATGAAAATTCCATAGTTTGCGATATTGCCGCAGGAAATTGTGAATTTATAAACAACATAAAAGCTAAACAAAAAATTGCCTTTGATCTTAATCCAGATATATCTTTATATGCTCATTCAAGCGTTAAGACAATACATGATTCGTTTTTCAATATGAGTAAGCACTTAACTTGCAAAATAGATATTATTTTTGCCTCAAATGTTTTAGAGCATTTGGATAGTAAGGAGGCTGTTACCCAGGCTATTCAATTATGCAGAGAATTCTTAACTGAAAACGGCAAACTTATAATTTTGCAACCAAACATAAAATTTACAGGTGCCGCATACTGGGATTTTATAGACCATAAAGTTGCTTTAACCGATTTAAGTTTAGAAGAAGCTGCAAAAATTTGCGGATTAAAATTGAAATATAAAATCCTACGTTTTTTGCCATATACAACACAATCTAAAATACCAAAACACCCGTTTTTTGTTTGGCTTTATCTAAAAATCCCTTTCGCTTGGCATTTTATGGGACAGCAGAGTTTTTTGATTTTTGAAAACTCAGTATCCTAATTAATATCCGATAGTTTCACCACAATCACATCAGGCAGTTTTTTGACATATCCTGAGTTTGGATAAGATGGCATATAAACTGCTTCGTGAATGGCTTTTTCCTTTTGCTCACCATTTGGTGAGTTAAAATTTATACCTAAACAGCGCATAAAATTCAAGGATCGTATTGTGTGTTTGCCTTCATCTGTCCATTTAAAAGGAGAATGGCCTATTACCTCTCCTTGCATAAAATTCGGATTTTTATAGAATTTTTCTGCAATATTGTATACTCCTATAATCGCAACTGGTAAATTTTCATTACCCAAAGATGTTTTAACAATCATATCGCGAATTTCATAAGCCAAGCGAACATCCTCGTTGTATCTTAACTGGTCTGAATAAAGCAGTTGAGCTGTTATTTGCGCTTGATATGCAGCGGTGAATAGAGCAAAACATACAACGGCAATACGATATTTATTAGAATAGTTTTTAATGATGAAGAAAAACATAAAGGCAAACGCAAGTGGCAAAACAAACATCACTCTCATTGGCGGCATGCTACCTAACAAAATTGCCCAAAACATAATGCTCAGAGGAATGCATATAGTGGCAATAATATATAAAATTTTTTTATCACCTGTAAATTTCTTGCGAGCAATGTCTATGTTCTTGATAATAAAAAGCAACGTTATGGGCAACAGCAGAATATTTCCATAAATGTTTGATTTATTTATGCTTGTAATGAACAGCAAAATATTTTCTAAAGCGTTTGGTTTAAATATGCCTGTATTATATATGCCTGTAATGACTCTTGCAAATAATAAAATATTATCAATATTATCCTTAATGCTTATACGTCCCCACATATTCATATTATCTAGATATGGGTTATTTCCCGCAACGAAAGGAATCAAAATTTTGTAAATGACAGCATAGACAACCATAGCGCATACTAGCATTGCGAAAATTTTTAAGCATAAATTGTGGTAAAATTTTTGTTCATAATCAGATGTTTCTAAAAAAATCATAAAGCATATAAATACCCCGCAGCAAAAAAATGGAACCATTGCCTGAAATACAGAAGTCATAAAAATTAGCGCGAAAAAAGCAAAAATTATTTTGCCTCTTTTATTATCAATAAAACCCTTAAACATAATGTATATTGTAAACGGGCATAGCAAAACCATAAGAGCCACTTCTCTTGCCTGAAACACAAAATAAAATTCTTCTGCCCAAATCGGAGAACTTATGAAAACAAGAGCAAAAGGAATAAGCGCATTGTTTTTACCGGTATTTTTGCAGAAAAGTGCTATGATATAGGCATGGGAGATGGTAAAAAGCCAAATAAGGCAAAAAGTACAAAAAAATGCCGTAAAAGGATTGAATAATCCATTAATATTCAGCATCCAAGACAGCAAGCTAAGAGCAAAGCGGCCTATATTAATATCGAATTTAAGAATACCCAAATAATCTGCCATAAAAAGTTCGGTATCTACGCCTATACTGTATTGGAATAATTTTATGCCGTAACAGAAAAATAAGGCTAAGGCAGTTATTACGAGTAGAGGGATGTTGTTTTTGCAAAAATCGCAAAAATTTTTTAAACTTGGGTTTTCCATAGCTTTCTAAACTAGAAAAAATCAAAAATAAGCCTTATATCCAAAGATTAAATTTTAAAAAACGGCGAAATTGACGGAAAAATATTTTCTATATTCTAAGACCACCAAAAAAGGTAAAAAGGATAAGAAAATGACAAAAAAAGGTTTTGGTCTCCGGGAATGGATAATTCTGGCCGTTGTGTTGCTCTCAGGCTACAGCCTGTGGCCCTCAATTCAATATCATAAAAATCAAGGCGCTGAAAAAGTGAAATTCGCCAAGGAAAATCCTAAAATTGTGGAAAAATCCGTGAATTTCGGTTTGGATCTAGCTGGCGGTACAAGCATAATTCTAGAAATAGATAAAAGCGGCCTTAAGCCAGACGAAGCCTCTGATATTCAAGAACGCTCACTTGAAATAATCCGCAATAGGGTTGACCAATACGGCCTTTCGGAACCGCAAATTTACCCAAGCGGCAATAACCGCATTGTGGCAGACCTTGCAGGTGTGGATGTTGACGATGCTCGCAATTTGGTTGGCGGCACAGCTATGCTTGAATTTAAAATCGTTGCGGAACAAGAAAAAGCTGGGCAAGCCCTTACTTTGATTGACAATTTCTTAAAAGGCCGCAACCTTCCTGTAGCAGATTCTGCCGAGGCTAAAGAATCAGAACCTGCAACTCCAAAAGCAGACAGTTCATCAGAAGCAGATATTCTAAGCGATGAATCATTGCTCCTAGGTGGCAAAACAACCGAGCCGGCAGTAGGGGATTCCGCTCAAGATAAAATTGAAGACAAAAGTGCCTCATATTTAAACCCAGATCGCCCTTTCACAGGTTATATGGTTAATTATGGTTCAAGTTTAGCAGTTCCAGAAGGCTATATTTCAAAGGTACAAGCTATTTTGGAAATGCCTGGGGTGCAGGCTTTAATCCCTAGAGACGTTGGTTTCTATTGGGGACGCGGTTTTGAAAAAGAACAAAACGGAAATAAGCTCAAAAAACTCTATTTGCTAAAACGCCGCACCGAAATGGACGGCAAAGAAATTGCAACCGCAAATCCACACCGCGTTTCCGATGGGCTTTCTGCTGGGCAGGTAGCGGTATCGCTTCGCTTTAAAGGAATGGGGCCAAAAAAATTCGGCTCGGTCACTGGCAACAATGTTGGCAAGCAAATGGCAATTGTTTTAGACGGGCAGGTGATTAGCGCTCCTGTTATTCGCGACCGTATACCAAATGGCGAAGCTCAAATCACAGGCTTGGAAAGCATGGCAGAGGCAACCCAGCTAGCTGTTGTTTTAAGAGCAGGCGCATTGCCTGCACCTATGAAAATTGTTGAACTGAGAAATGTTGGAGCAAGCCTTGGCGAAGAGAATATCAAAGCTGGTTTTGGTTCTGCTATAATAGGTTTTGTGATATGTCTTTTGTTTATGATATTCTATTACAATTTTGCCGGCTTGGTGGCAAATGCGGGTATTTTCATAAATGTTTTGATTATAGGAGCGGCTCTTTCCATATTCCACGCAACCCTAACGCTGCCCGGTATTTCCGGTATGATTTTAACTGTTGCTATGGCTTTGGATGCCAACATAATAATTTATGAGCGTATAAGGGAAGAACTGCGAGCGGGTCAAATGGCTAGAATGGCGGTTTCAAAAGGTTATGAAAAAGCATTCAGCGCAATTTTAGATTCAAACGTAACAACATTCTTGGTTGCATTTGTACTTTATAAGATAGGTACAGGTCCTGTAAAAGGCTTTGGTTTAACTTTGATGGTTGGCATAGCAGCATCACTCTTCTCTGCATTAACAGTTACTAGAGCTATTTTTGACCTCAAGCTTTCCAAACACGATGCAAAAAGCATAAATATAGGCAAGGGCATAAAATGGTTGCAAGAGGCAAAACTTCAAGTTGTTTCCAAACGCGGAATTTGGTCAAAACTCTCCGCTTTGCTTTGCATTGCTTGCATTGCGCTTGCAGTTTTAAAAGGTTTTGATTACAGCATAGATTTCACCGGCGGTTTGGTTTACACAGTTGAATATTCAGACGATTCCATTCATACTGATGAACTGAACAATGCTCTTGGCAAGGGAGGCCTAGGTGATGTAGCGATTCGCAAACTAGGCGGCACATCGCTCAATCAATATATGTTGAGCATTCAAACGCAAGATTCTGGCGAAGAAGCCGTTAGAAAAACAACCGCGGTGCTAAACGCTGCACTTGCAAACGCTGGCACCCCAAGAATTGTTGCCGAAGATATAGTTGGGCCAACAATAGGCGGCGAGCTTCGCTTTAACGCAATACTTGCCGTTATTCTCTCTTGGATTGGCATTGGAATTTATATATGGGCGCGTTTTGGTAAAATGGGTCTCGGTTTTGGAGCGGGTGCAATAATCACGCTAATTCACGATACAATTCTCTGCCTTGGCGTGATAAGCCTATTTAAACTCCCTGTGGACGGCGCAATGATAGCGGCATTCCTCACGATGATAGGTTATTCCATTAACGATACAATAGTTATTTACGATCGTATTCGCGAGAATAAATTGCTTGCCAAAGAAACGCTTGAAGAGCGCATAAACATTTCAATTAACCAGAGTTTCTCTCGTACAATAATCACCAGCTTGTCCACCTTGTTTGTGTGCGTGGTGCTTGCGATTATGGGCGGTTCAAGCATCAGGGATTTTGGCATAGTTATGTCTGCGGGTATTATCGTAGGCACTTATTCCTCTATTTGCATAAGCGCTCCGTTCCTTATATGGTGGAGCAATAAGTTCAAAAGAGGAATGGGCTAAGATTATTTCTGGCTAGTTCAAGGCACTTCATTTCTTTCAAAATAGTAAAGTGGAGTGTCATATACATTCATTATTTCAGTAAGAGTTCCGTATTTCTGCAAAACTGTTAAGTCTTTTTCAGTTAAAAAACGCGAATTTTTATTGATTAAGTGATTAGCAAAAAGCAAATAAGTTTTTTTGTTTTCAAGAATTGATTGTATATCATTCCCTCCTAAAACTTCAGCTTCCCATTCGTTGAACATATTTCCGTATATTATATTGTTATCTGTGGCATTTCCAATTTTTGTTACATTATAGCCATTCTTATAAAGAAATGGACTTATTGTCAGTCCATGAACATATAGTTTTTCATCGTCTTTTATATTCTCTTGAACATAAGAAATCAGAGGATTAATTTCAGTTGTGGGATAATACATTCTATGCTTCGTGCACTCTAAACAGATAGACAAATACAAAGCAAGGACTACAAGGAAAGAAAACTCAATTGCATTCATAATTTTTTTATTCTTTGTTTTGTTTAAAACGATATCAGCTCCAATTGGGGTGAAAATAAAAACTATTGCTGGCAAGAACAGCCATAAACGACCGGCCAAAGGCCACTTGCCTATTGATGAAGCCAAACAGACAAGCAATAAAGATAATGCCACCGACCAGGCTATTTTGTTTTTAGATTTACACAATGAATAAATACCGAGTAATGCAAACGGCACAAAAAACCAAACTAAAAAGCCACGACCACCGTCTTTAATTGAAAATATTCGCACTATTCTAAGTACTATACTATAGTTCCTAAAATACTTACCCCACCATATTTTCATAAATTCAGATGCAGGCGACAGCCACCAATGATAATACAGAGCAAATATCACAAGAGTGACTATTCCCGATATGGCAATATAAAGCATTTGTTTTTTGTTCTTATTCAAGATAGCGGAGACAAATTCAAATGATAACGTCCCTCCTATAAAAAATACTGCAGGCGATGAAAAACCCAAAATCAAAATATATAAACCAGTCAATATCGGGAGATTTATTTTCCCTTGCGTATAATAAAAATACAGGAAAATGACTAAGAGAACAAAAAGTGCATCGCTCATATAGGGTTTTAATTCATTGGAATACCAGATATAACTCGGGAGTAATGCGCTCATAACCACAACAAAGCAAATTTTGCAATTATTAAAATTAAAATTTTTTTTCAAAAATATCACTTCTAAAATCAATAAGCCTATAAATGCAAAAAATGAGAATATTCTCAAAGACCCCTCTGAATATTCAAATATAGAGCCTATCGCTTTTACAGCAATCACATACAAAACAGGTGCGGACTGGTCACCACTTAAAGGCGTTGCAAGCAATTCAAGCCAACTTCGCGAAACTATGCTTACTGCAAGATAGGCTTCATCATTCGAGAGAGAGCGACATTTTATATACATAATTATTCTTACAATAATGCTCATCGCAACTATTGCGATTGAAGCGAATATAAGTATATTCTTATTTTTTGTCATAAAACTCCGAATATAAGACTTTAAATATGAAGTAACATATAAAAATCATATTATTTTACGAAGAAATCAGGGAAATACCATTTTGGCATACTTTTTGCACCACAAAAAGTATGGCAGATAATCTTACAATTTCAGGTACCCGCAACAGGCTCTTTAACACAGATACCCGTATGCTTGTGTATAAAGGGTTAGATGCAAACGCTATGCGTGGCAGGGCTATAGCCCAGAACATAGCCAATTCAGAAACCCCAGACTACAGGCGCGTGGAGGTTAATTTTGAGGAACAAGTGCAGGCAGCAATGCGAAAGCATGTAGATGGCACAAGAACCAATGAAAATCATCTGGAGCTTGGGCGCAAGGCTTCCATTAAAAAGGTTGAGGCCTATTCCTTTCTTCCAGACGACCCGACAAAGCCAGGGGAGGTGAATAACGTTGATATCGATATTGAAAACGCAAAAATGGCGGAAAATCAAATAGAGCAGAATTACAATATGCAGTTTGCTTCTTTCGCAAAGTTCAATGCTGCTATAAAGGGACAAACTTATTAATGAATAGGATAGGCATAGGCTTTGACGTGCACAGGATCGTTGAGGGGCGCAAATGCATTATTGGCGGCGTTGAAATTCCGCACTCAAAGGGGCTTTTGGGGCATAGCGATGCCGATGTTCTAACTCACGCTATATGCGATGCCTTACTCGGTGCAGCAGGTCTTGGCGATATAGGAACGTATTTCCCAGATAATGACCCGAAGTTCAAAAATATAGATAGCCAAATACTTTTAAAGCAGGTTAAGGAAGAAATTTCAAAACGTGGTTTTAAGATAGAGAACATAGACAGCATTGTAATGGCAGAAAAACCAAAGATAAATCCCCATCGCAAGGAGATGAAAGCTGTTCTTTCCAAAACTCTGGAAATAGAAGAAACCAGAATAGGTATAAAGGCCACAACCACGGAAAAACTTGGCTTCACAGGCAGAGAAGAAGGCATAGCTGCTCAGTCGGTAGCTCTGCTCTCCGTATAAAAATTTTCCCAAGTTTCATTCTTGCCGTTTCTCGTTATTTCCACAAAAATAAAAGCGGTATCTATTGGCGGCAAAAAGCCAAGGGACACATCTGTTGAAACTATGTTGTCTATTTGCGTGATGTTGTCTATGCTGTAAAGTCCGCTTGTTTTTGTGTATATGTTTTCGCCGTGGTAAATTGTTATGGAAAAAAGGGAATCTTGCTCCACATCCAATATTTTCCCAGGCAAAATGGCATTAACCGGAGCTTTGCCCATTGCGCTGAATTTGTTTTTGAAAATTTGCCCTTCATCGTAATTTTCTCTAGCCCCTTTTTGAGAAATAACCGAACCTTTAAGCGGCATCACAGGGCAATGCGCAGGGAATCTGCAACCATTTTTTTCATTTCTCCAAGCAAAATTTTTGTTCTTTGATATGGTTATGCTGTTTCCCGAAATCCATATTGAATCTTCTGTCCCTTCGGGAAACGAAAAGATATGTTTTACTCTCAGCGGAAATTCTTGCGGGAATCTTTCGGCTATTAGCTTTACCATTGGAATATAAAGGGTATCCGTACCGAGTGACTTTGAAGGAATATCATCAATGGATTCAAAATTTGAAAAACATTCTATCAAATCGTTTTTTTTTGAATGAATTTTAATTTCATTGCAATTCGGGTGCTGCTCGGCATAGCTTTGCGCATCCCGAATGGGTTTTGATTTATTCACAAAAATAACAACCACAGTCAAAGCAAAAGCTGCTAAAAATAGCACGGCAAACAAGACTCTAATGCTTGGCATATAAGGTTGTTATATGAGTTTCACTTTTCCATAAATGAATTTTTGACGGAACTGCTCAACAAGCTGCTCACTTGCTCCTTTAATGGAAATAGAGTGTTTGTCGGCAATTCGGTCTAAAAATGTTATGGCTGTGGAATCCATAGTTTGCAAATCCGAAAAATCAAAGTTTATGCTAAAGAAATCCAAAACGCTTTTTTGCAATTCGTCTAGCTGCCCGCCAGCAACCATATTTCCCTTGCATATCACATCTGCGGACTCATCATCTTTTTTATTCAACAGCCATTCAAAACCCTGCGCTGAATTATCTGGTTCATTTTCTGAGCTTTTTAAGCTGTTCTGAAAATCCTCTGAAGTTTTGTAAATGGAAAAAATGCTATCCAACTGGGTTATTTGCAAAAGATTCATTATTTCTGGTGATACATCTGAAATTATGAAGTGCAAATTATTTCTATGCATCATCTGATGTATTCTCACAAATATTGCAAGATGCGAACTATATAGAACACCTACCGGGGCAAGTGATAAAAGAACATCTTGTTTCTTTGCTTTCAAAGCACTTTCTATTTTTGCGAAGATATTATGAAAATCACCGACCTCAAAATCAAAGCCTACGATTTGATAATACCCACCTTTATCTTCAATACTACAATCTGCCATATTTTGTCTCCACTATAAAATATAGTAAATATAAATTTTAAAAGGACTCCATTTTAATTGAGCCGTTCATCCAGCTTACCCTCAACTCATGCAATTCTTCCTTTAACTCCATATAAGAACCAAATATTGAAATTCTAAGAATTGGCGAAATAGATGTTGCGCTAATCAGATCTTCTCTATCTGGCATTACTTCTATTAATTTCAGGAGTTTTTTGCGTTTTGCAATCAACTGGTCCCTGCTGCTATTGCAACTGGTGAGCTGCGAATTCAAGAGTTTTGCCTGTTGTTCAAATTCGGGGGTATTTTCTGCCCCTTTCATTGAGGTCATCTTAGCATTCAAAATCTCTATTGCCTTGTCTAATTTCTGTATAAGCTCATTTTGCTTTGTAAGTTCCTCTTTGTATTGCTCTCGCTCGTTTTCAATAAGGGTAAATTCGTTCACCGATTCTATTTTCCCGCCTATGTTTCCGCATCTCAAGTGGCCGCTAAAAGCTATATATGTGCTTACGATTTGCCCGTTGTGCGGCATACTCAGATTTTCAGTTTCAATTTGGCAACTGCGAATTTGCCCCCTAACTACAATGTTTTGGGCTTTGATTCTTGCATCTTGAATGTTCTCGGCGTTTATGTTTTTATGTGCTACTATGCTTGCATTATTTAACCCGAACACAGAGCCTTTTAAAAATATATTGCCATACTTTGATTCTATATGCGCAGATTCAACAATTCCTTCAATGGATATATTTCCATCGGCAACAACAGAAAAGCCCGTATTTACATTTCCTTTAATGAGAACATCGCCTGTGTATTCAATATTTCCGGTTTTATAATTTACATCGCCTTTTATTATATAAATGCTACCTATGCAAATATTGCGACCTTGCCTGTAAAGGAAGCCGTGTATAGTGGCTACAAGTTTTGTTTCGTTGTCTATGGCTTTGGTGTTAATTCCAACCGGCAAGCCAATATCTTCGCCAGGAGTTGACGAGAGAGGCACCCCAAACACGCTTGTACCCGGAATGCCCGGAGTTGGTGGAACGCGAGTGCATATAATTTCGCCTTTCTCTACTTGTCTTATGTTATCCCATTTTTTATAATCTGCCGTACCATCTTCATTTAAAAAGGGTTTTGCATCTGGGTCTATTTGTATTATTTCGGTTACAATGGCATCGCTGCCAGCAATGGGTGGTTTTGCGGAGGCAATTATAAATTCCTGTCCGTAGGCACTCGTAGCTAAAATTTCTTCTATAAGGTCATAATTTATTCCATAAACAACAGCTTTTTCTGCCAAAAGGAATAATATGTCTTCTGAAGTTATATTGTAGTTGGTTTGCAATATACCAACATCTATGGAAAAACGTGCTTGCATAGGTGTCACTTGCAGGTGCAGATATTTGCGTTTTACTTCCTCAAATAATTCAAAGGGTGGGCCAACTCTCTCTGGTTTTCCAGACATTTCTTTTATTGTGTTTTCAATTTTTTCAATATCAAAATTTACAACCTTGTTTATCAATAGAGTTTTTTTGATTTCTTTTATATCTGGGTTCTCAGGGACAAGCTCCCGCACAACTGTTAAAAAAGTTCCCTCTGGAGATATTCTCCACGAAAGCCATTTATTGCTCTCGTTTATGTTTGCGCTATTAGGAAGCTCCATAATGGGGTAAGATAGTAAATAGTGCCTATATAAACCTCAGATTCGCAAATTTCAGCACAAATTTTCGCTTTGAGCCGTCTGTAAACAAAATTTCAACTTGAGTATTTTCCCCCGAACCGCTTTGCCCCACAATCTTTCCCTCGCCATATTTGTTATGAGCGGCAAATTTACCCACCAGCCTAGGCTCAACTTGGCTGTATTCATCTATCTCATAAACCTGCGTTTTTTCTCTTGTTTTTGCCTTTGCGAAATGCGGCGGATTTATTGATATTGTGAAAGGGTTGCTTTGGGTAGCTAATCGGTCAAAATAAATTGTTGAAGCATCCATTTCTTCTATAAAACTTGTAGGGCTAAAACTCTTTTGCTCGCCACGCCAAAATCTGGCTTGACTCGTGTAAAGAAATAAATGTTTTTTTGCTCTTGTTAGTCCAACATAAAAAAGCCGCCTTTCCTCTTCAAGTTTTTCCTTTTTTTCTTCGGGGCTATATTCTGCTTCGTAGGCTTTGCTCGGTAAAATGCCTTCATCGCAACCAGCTATATGCACGCTGTCAAATTCCAATCCCTTGGCGGAATGCAAGGTCATTAAAGTGACAAAATTTACGGAGCTTTCATTTCTGCGGTCTGCACTTGTTAAAAGAGAAATATCTTGCAAAAAAAGTTCAAGCGTTGCACCGGGGTTTTCTTCGCAAAAATCTTCAATGCCGCGGAGCATTTCGTCTAAGTTGGCTTTTCTGTCGTCTGCGGTGGCGGGGTCGTCTTTTTCCAGATACTCGTTGTATTTTGTGTCTTCTATTATTTTCTTGGTTAAAAAAACTATGGATTCACTGGGTTCTTGCAAAAAGCTGTTCATCATTTTTGCGAAAGGTTCAAGTTTTGGAACGCTTGGCAATGCATCCCAAAGCGATGTGCCACTCTGTTCTGCATTTTGTTGCAGGGTTTCTATTGTCTTTTTACCAAGCCCCCTTGGAGGAACGTTTACAATTCTAAGGAGTGCTCCGTTATCTTTTGGGTTCACCAATAAGTGCATATATGCCAAAACATCTTTCACTTCCATTCTATCCCAAAATCTTGTGCCGCCAATTATTATATTTGGAATTCGCAGTTTGTTGAGTCCGGCTTCGATCAAGCGGCTTTGGGCATTGTTGCGATAAAACACCGCTGTTTGCGAATAGTTTTCCACACCTAGCGAAAATATTTTTGTCGCTAAAGTGTTTGCCTCTGTATAGTCATCTGCAACTTGTTTTATGTGAATTAGCGAGCCTTTTTCTTGATTTGAAAAAACTTTTTTTTCCATCTCTTTTGGACGTTTATTGTTTGCTATAACGGAACCAGCAGCTTTAACTATGTTTGAACTTGAACGATAATTTTCCTCTAGCTTAACTATTTTTACCGGTGCAAAGTCGCGGTGAAAATTTCTTATTATATTTAAGTTCGCACCACGCCAGCCATATATGCTTTGGTCATCGTCTCCCACAACGGTTATGTTTTTGTTGTTGTTTGAGAGCAACAATTTGAGCAAAATATATTGCGCATCATTTGTGTCTTGATATTCATCGACAAATATATATTTAAAATGCTCGGAGAATTGCTCCGCAACAGAGGGTACTTTTCTTAAAATATCGGCGGAGCGCAAAAGCAAATCGTCAAAGTCCATCGCATTTGAATTCATCAATAAAACTTGATATTCATCGTAATAGCTCGCTAAAATTTTTTGGTCTTCAAAAACGCTTTCTTCTAGTGCTTCTTCGGGAGAAACGCCTCTGTTTTTCCAATACGAAATTGCACCTGCTATTTTTTTTATCCGCCCCGCATTTGCTAAATCGCCTTCTTTTGGAACGGCAATTAGTTTCAATAATTTTTTTTGGTCGTCATCATCGTAAATGGAAAAATTTTTTGTGTATTTCCATTTCAAGGTCTCTGTCACATTGGAATTTTCAAGGCACACTCTTAAAATTTTTACGGAAAGGCTGTGAAAAGTTCCCATCCAGTCTAGGCGAATTTGCGGATATTCCAAAATTTTTGCAATTCTATCTTTCATCTCTTTTGCGGCTTTGTTTGTGAAAGTGACCGCTGCTATTCGCCTTGCTTCCACATTGTGATAAGAAATTAAATGTGCAATTTTATACGCTATGGTGCGAGTTTTGCCAGACCCAGCTCCTGCCAAAATTAGCATTGGACCATCGACGGCAAGGGCGGCTTCGTATTGAACTGGGCTGAGTTCTTGCTGTAAAATTTCAGGGGTTATGGAGAGCATTAAAAGCCTCTTAGCTTATCCAATTCCAATTTTTTATCTTTGCTTCGCATAAGAGTTTCGCCAATAAGAACAGCATCAACATTGCCAAGTGCCAAAACATCTTCTCTGGTTTTTATTCCGCTCTCCGCTACGAACAATATATTATCTGGAACCAATTTGCGCAAATTGCGGCTTGTTTCAAGAGCAACCTCAAAAGTTTGCAAGTCGCGGTTATTCACGCCTATTATTCTAGCCTCCGCCTCAAGTGCAAATTTCACCTCGCTCTCATTATGCGTTTCTACGAGTGCCGATAATCCTAATTCATTTGCAATATCAATATATTCCTTCAATGTTTTTTCATCAATCAAAGCACAGATAAACAGCACCGCAGATGCGCCAATGGTTTTCGCTTCATATATTTGATAGGGGTCTATGATAAAATCTTTTCTTAGCAGAGGCAATTTTACCGCCTTTGATATTTCGGTGAGATATAAATCACTTCCCATAAAAAAATCTGGCTCGGTTAGCACAGAAATTGCGCTGGCTCCGGCTGCTTCGTAATCACGGGCAATATCTAGATAAGGGAAGTTTTCCGCAATTATTCCCTTTGAAGGAGAAGCCTTTTTTACCTCGCATATAAAAGACAATTCAGGTTTTGAAATTGCCTTTTCAAACTCAAAACCACCCTTGGAGAGTGCTTGAGCTTGTCTTTTTATTTCGGAGAATGGAATGTTTTTCTTCACATTCTCAACACGTTCACGGGTTTTGGCAGCTATTTTATCTAGAATCATTTTTTCTTTTCTCCAATTCTTTCAATCTCTCAGCAAGCAATTTCTCTTTTCCATATTCCGTTGGTTCATAAAATTCAAAACCTTTTAATTTTTCGGGCAAATGCTCTTGCCCCGCATAAGCACCGGGTACATCGTGGTCGTATTGATAACCTTTGCCATAACCTAAATCTTTGCCAACTTTTGTCACGGAATTTCTGAATGCCCTTGGAACAGGCAAAGTTCCGGTTTGCTTAATACAGCCGTTCACCTTTGCGCTCATAATTTCAAGGCTGTTGCTCTTTGGCGCAAGGCTTAGATAAACGGTTAGCTCGTCAAGGGCAATTAAACCCTCTGGCACACCCATAAAATCAAAGGCTTCAAGAGCCGCCGTTGCAAGCAACAGAGCGTTTGGGTCTGCGAGCCCAATATCTTCCATAGACATTCGCATTAAACGGCGCAAAATATAACGGGGGTCTTCGCCTCCGTCTAGCATTCTGTGGAGCCAATAAACCGCAGCCTGCACATCGCTGCCTCTAACGGATTTGTGCAAAACGCTGATTAAATTGTAATGTTCTTCGCCGTGTTTGTCGTAGCGTAGCGGTTTTTTATATTGAATTTGCTCCATTAATTCGGTCGTTATTTCTGCCTCTCCTTGAATTGCATTTGCGAGCCATTCGAGCTGGTTCAATAAAAAGCGAGCATCGCCATCTGCTTGCCCTATCAACTTTTGCGCTGCTTCTTTAGACACTATCAAATCTTTTCTCTTTAATCCGCGAGGGTGAGTGTGCAAAGCACTTTCCATTAGGTTTTGCATATCCTCTTCGGAAATGGGTCCAAATAGAATAAGTTGGCAACGCGAGAGCAGGGCAGAGTTCACTTCAAAGCCTGGGTTTTCGGTAGTGGCTCCAATTAAAGTGACGGTTCCGTTTTCCACCGCACCCAAAAGGGAATCTTGCTGTGCCTTGTTAAAGCGGTGTATTTCGTCTATGAATAAAATTGTTTCCCTGCCGTTTTCCTTATATGTTCTTGATTCATCTAAAATAGTTTTTACTTCTTTAACCCCGCTAGAAACCGCAGACAAAGCCACGAATCGTTTTTTTCCATTATGCTTAATAACGCTTGCAAGGCTAGTTTTTCCGCACCCCGGCGGTCCCCAAAAAATCATGCTCGGTACATTGCCGCTCAAAATGGCACTTCTGAGCATACTCGTTTCCCCCAAAATGCGCTGCTGCCCCAAAAATTCATCTAAATTCTGAGGCCTCATTCTTTCTGCAAGAGGAATGTTGTTCATTTAGGGGTAATTTAGATTTTCTATATTTTCCCCCATGGATCCAACAGGTATTATAGGAATAATCTTAAGTGCTTTGCTTATGCTTATATGGGGTTTTGGCTCACCCGCTAATATTCCCATGTTTGTAGATATCCCATCACTAGCCATAACAGGAGGCTGCTCTTTTATGTGTATGGTGTGTGCCTATCCGCCCGGCTTTTGGAAAACTGTCCCTGGTTTTCTTAAAATGTATGTGGTGGTTCAAAAACACGATATAGTCGGTACCATAAATTCCATTATAGGCTTTGCGGAACAAGCTAGAAGAGAAGGCATCCTTGCGCTTGAAAATAGTTTGGACACCGTTAAAGACCCTTTTCTCAAAAAGGGCATTCAGCTTGCGGTTGATGGTACGGAACGAGCTGTTATAGAAAGCGTTCTGGAAATTGAAAAAGACAACATAGAGGCTCGCCACAAAGATAATATTGGTTTCTTTGAAAATTTAGGCGCAATGGGTCCAGCTTTTGGAATGATAGGAACCCTAATAGGTTTGGTGCTTATGTTGCAGAATATGAGTGATCCTTCGGCAATAGGTCCTGCAATGGCGGTGGCTTTGATAACAACTTTTTACGGTTCAATTCTTGCAAACGTGCTAGCTTGGCCAATCGCTACCAAGCTCAAAATTCGCCACGGCGAGGAAATGATGGAAAAAACCATTATGCTAGA
>JAITFN010000003.1 GCA_031281345.1 Candidatus Fibrimonadaceae bacterium | reverse complement strand
GAAAAGCCAGTTGTGCAAAACGAAGTGGCTTTTGCAGTCCTTGAAAATGGCACCCGCCTAAAAAGCGAGGTGATTCGCATTAGAGGCTCGGTTGCCGAGTTGCAAGTGTTTGAAGACACAACGGGCTTAAAAGAAGGCGACAGCGTTGAATTCACAGGCGCACTCCTTTCTGTGGAACTAGGACCTGGTTTATTGACCCAAGTGTTTGACGGCTTGCAAAATCCATTGCCTCAGTTAGCCGAGCAGTGCGGCTTCTTTTTGCAGAGAGGCAAATATCTTGAGGCTTTGCCGCGTGATAAAAAGTGGGCTTTCACCCCAAGCACCACCGTTGGAACTCAGGTTTCCGCAGGCGATGCCCTTGGTTCTGTGCCAGAGGGAATTTTCAAGCATTTGATAATGGTTCCTTTTGGCTTGCAGGGAATATTTTCGGTGGAGAGCATTTCTCCTGTTGGCAACTATACAGTTACAGATACCATTGCCAAAATAAAAGATTCAAACGGCAAAAGCTATGAAGTTAAACTTATGCAAACTTGGCCTGTTAAGTTGCCAATAAAATGCTATTCCGAGAGGCTTCGCCCAACAGAACCTTTAATAACCAAACAGAGAATTGTAGATACCTTCTTCCCCGTGAACAGAGGCGGAGTTTTCTGCGTTCCTGGGCCTTTTGGCGCAGGCAAAACAGTGCTTCAGCAATTAACCGCTCGCCACGCAGAAGTTGATATTGTGATTATAGCCGCTTGCGGTGAACGCGCGGGCGAAGTTGTGGAAACATTGAAAGAATTTCCAGAGCAAATTGACCCTCGCACAGGTCGTAGCTTAATGGAACGCACATTAATTATATGCAACACAAGCTCAATGCCTGTTGCAGCTCGTGAAGCATCTGTTTACACAGGCGTGACCCTTGCCGAATATTATAGGCAAATGGGCTTAAACGTGCTCTTGCTTGCAGATTCAACAAGCCGCTGGGCACAGGCTCTTAGAGAGATGAGCGGTCGCTTGGAAGAAATCCCTGGCGAAGAAGCTTTCCCTGCATACTTGGAATCTGTTATTGCGAGCTTTTACGAAAGAGGCGGCATAGTTCGCCTTAAAAATGGGGAAACGGGTTCTGTGACCATTGGCGGAAACGTCTCTCCTGCAGGCGGAAACTTTGAAGAACCTGTTACGCAGGCAACTCTTAAGGTGGTTGGCGCATTCCACGGGCTTTCAAGAGAACGCTCTGACCAACGCCGCTTCCCAGCAATTCACCCGCTTGATAGCTGGTCTAAATATCGCGGTTTAATAGACAGCGCAAAAACATCTGAGGTGCACAAAATTTTGAGCAGAGGTAATGATGTGGGGCAAATGATGAAAGTTGTGGGCGAAGAAGGCACATCAATGGACGATTTTGTTCTTTACCTTAAAGGTGAATTTTTGGATTCTGTTTATTTGCAGCAAGATGCCTATAATAAAATAGACGAAGCTTGCCCTGGAGACAGGCAAGAATATGTATTCAATAAAATTTATCAAATCTTGAAAACTCAGGTTACTTTCAAGGAAAAAGACACAGCGCGTTCCTTTTTCTTAAAGTTAACTCAAACAGCAAAAGATTGGAACCGAGTGGAATTCAAATCAAAAGAATTTGAGGAATTGGAAGGCAACATTCTAAAAGCCGTAGCGGAGGTAACTGTAAATGCATAAGGTTTATCATAAAATTGAAAGAATTGCAGGCAATGTTATTACAGTTGCCGCAGACGGCGTTAGCTATCACGAGTTGGCACAGGTGCAAAGCCCAAGAGGAACCTCTTTGGCGCAGGTAATTCGTTTGGATAGCGGCATGGTTGATTTGCAAGTTTTTGCTGGTAGCCGCGGCATTTCCACAGATTCGCAGGTACGCTTTTTGGGCAAGCCAATGCAAGTTCCTTTTAGCGATTCCTTGCTCGGGCGCGTGTTCTCTGGAGCAGGTGAGCCTCGCGACAAAGGTCCTATTATAAACGAAAATTTGATTGAAATTGGCGGTCCCTCTGTTAATCCTTCAAAGAGAATTATCCCAAAAAATATGGTGCGCACTGGAATTCCGATGATTGATGTGTTCAACACCTTGGTTGTTAGCCAAAAGCTCCCTATTTTCTCAATAGCTGGCGAACCATATAACGAATTGCTCGCTCGCATAGCTTTGCAAGCAGAAGTTGACGTTATTATTCTCGGTGGTATGGGATTAAAATACGATGATTATCTGTTTTTCAGAGATTTCTTGGAAGAACACGGTGCTCTTAGCCGCACGGTTTCTTTTATGCACACAGCCTCTGACCCCATTGTGGAATGCTTGCTTGTTCCAGATGCAGCACTCGCGGTTGCAGAACAATTCGCAACTCAGGGCAAAAAAGTTCTGGTGCTTTTAACCGACATGACAAACTTTGCCGATGCAATGAAAGAAATTGCAATTACAATGGAACAGGTGCCCTCTAATCGTGGTTATCCTGGCGATTTGTATTCTCAGCTTGCCAGCCGCTATGAAAAAGCGGTGGATTTTGAAGGCTCAGGTTCAATAACCATTCTTGCCGTGACAACAATGCCAGGCGATGATGTAACTCACCCTGTTCCAGATAACACCGGTTATATAACCGAGGGTCAGTTCTATTTGCGCAAAGGCAGAATTGAACCATTTGGTTCTCTTAGCCGCTTAAAACAACAGGTTAACGGCGATACCCGTCAGGATCACCGCACAATAATGAACACAATGATTCAGCTTTATTCCAGCTACAAAGAAACCTTAGAAAAGCAGTCTATGGGTTTCCGCATGAGCAACTGGGATGCAAAGCTATTGAAATATGGTGTTCGTTTTGAAAAGGAGATGATGGATTTGTCTGTTAACATTCCTTTGGAAGCGGCTTTGGATCTCGGTTGGAAAATCCTCGCAGATTGCTTTAAACCCGAAGAAACGGGCATTCCAAGCAAGCTGATAGAGAAGTTCTGGCCAAAGTAAGTGGATGGCTCAAAACACATTCAAGAACTTACTGGAAATAATGCAGCGGCTCCGTTCTGCGGACGGTTGCCCTTGGGATAGGGAGCAGAATTTCAATAGTTTGCTCCCTTATCTTTTAGAAGAATCTTACGAATATATAGACGCTGTTCAAAGCGAAAACCTTAAAAATATGGTAGAAGAACTTGGCGATGTGCTTTTACAAGTGGTATTTCATTCCCAAATAGCCGAGGAAGAGGGCAAATTCACAATAGACGATGTTATAGGGGGAATTTGCGAAAAAATGATTAGGCGGCATCCTCACGTTTTTGGCTCAGAAACTCTGGGAACTTCCAAGGAGGTTCTCAAAAAATGGGAAGAGATAAAGAGCGAGGAAAAGAAGGAAAAACCTGCCTCTGCTATGGACAAGGTGCCTCGTTCAATGGTGGCTCTTTCCCGTGCCCAAGAGCTTTCAAGGCGGGCTGCAAAGGTCGGTTTTGATTGGGATAATCCAAAGCCCGTTTTGGAAAAGGTAAAGGAAGAAATAGGGGAGTTTGAGGCAGAAGAAGCAGGCTCTTTGAATGCCGAAGAGGAATTTGGCGATATTCTCTTTGCCTTGATAAATTTGGCTAGGCATAAAGGCATAAATGCTGAAACCGCCCTTGCAAGGGCAAATGCCAAATTTGAAAAGCGGTTTAGGCAAGTAGAGATAATGGCGGGCGGGAGCCCTCAGAATTTCACATTGGAAGAATTGGACAAATTTTGGGAAAAGGCAAAGAAAGAGCCTGATTAACGCAGCATATCCACGATTTTTCGGGCTATTCCGTCAACAACTTCGGGGGCAATGTGGTATTGCTTTTCGTGTACCAGTTGCTGGACGCGTTGTACGTTTTCGCTTCTCTTCTTTTCCCATTCGCTTTTGTGAGAATCTGCATCCTCTAAGATTTTTTGCGCCAAAGGAGAAAGGGCAAGGTTGTATTCGCTTGTTTTAGCTGGATTGTGCTCTGTTGTTGTTGGGGTAGGAATACTTGGCTTGCTCGCTTCTGGTGGCGGCGGCGGAGCTTGAGTTTTCTTTTTTTGAATACTCCGCTCACGCTCGCTCGGCATCGGCGAGTCCGGATTTCTTATTAAATCCGCTATGCGAGTTGTGATTTCAGACACGTTCATAGCATTACCCTAATCCTATAATCGGCATAATTTACAAAAATCTTAACTATTTTGACGATTTTTTTGCATTTTTGGCGATTTTTCTAGATTTTCTCCTTATGAAGAAATTTTTATTGTTTTTGGTTCTTTTGTTTGTGGGTACGGCATTTGCGCAAGCCCCTAAACTTACAACTAAAGAACCTTCTTTTATGGGTTTCACAGGTAGTTTTATGAAGTTTGGAGCTGTTTCTGGAAATAGTCGTCCTTTTACTATGCTTGTGGAATATAAGCCTTGGTTTTTTGAAATTAGCGCAGTTGCAAGCGCAGGGCACAACACCAATGATTTGGACTACCTTTCAGACGATATAGTTGTTATTTTAGCCTATTACGATGCTGTGGGCAAGGCTTCTGATGGAACGCCTTACCAAGCAGGTATTTTTGATTTTATGTTATATTTAGACGATGATCCTATTAAAATTTCAAATTTAAAAATTGTCTTAAAAGGTAAGGCTGAAGCTGGGTCCTCAGTACTTAATCAGGCTAAAACTTGGAATTTTGAGCAGGGCAAGGTGTTCAATACGCCAAAATATTCAGACAAAATAACAAAAGCGCAGGCAATAGCAATAGATAAAATAGATATTCAAAAAGAAATAGAAGCCGAAAAGAAACGGGTGGCAGATTCCATTGCAACAGAGAAAAAGCGAGTTGCAGATTCCATTGCCGTAGCGAAAAAGCGAGTTGCCGATTCCATTGCCACAGAGAAAAAACGAGTGGCAGATTCCATTGCCCTAGAGAAAAGACGGGCTGCGGTTTTAGCTGCCAGAGAGAAGAAATGGACTACAGATTCCATTGCCAGGGAGAAAAAACGTGTGTTGGATTCCACCGATAGGGAGAAAAAACGAGTTGCCGATTCTACTGCCAGAGAGAAGAAGCGAATTGCCGATTCTACCGCTAGGGAGAAGAAACGAATAGCTGATTATACTGATAGGGAGAAAAAATGGATTGCAGATTCTAGCTCCAGAGAGAAAAAACGGGCTGCCGATTCGGTTGACATGGCAAAAAAACGAGCTGCCGATTCCATTGAAACAAGGAAAAAATGGGTTGCAGACTCCATTGCGATAGGGAAAAAGCGCGCTGCCGATTCCATTGCCACCGAAAAGAAACGGGTTGCAGATTCCATTGAACTCGCAGAGAGAAGACGGGCAGCCGAAGAGCTTGAAAAGGCGGAAAAAACGAAGAAAAGTCAGGGAAGGAAGAAGGCTGCCTCTAGGAGAAAGGCTACTACTGATAACGACGATTGGTGGGAAATAGTCCCGTAAGCGTTTACTATATTTATTACTATGAATAAACTTTTTCTTTCTCTTGCTATTTGCGCATCTGCTGCATTTTCGGCAGATTTGACCATCAGAGCCACAGATTATAACCAGCAATATGCCCAACGCAATAAAACCATAGTGTTAAGAGGCTCAAGAGGGACCCATTTTGAAACAACTACTAATGCCAGTGGCATAGCTCGTGTTCAAATTTCCGATGGCGATACCTATTCGTTTTGGTGCGATGGCATAACCGGCGAATTTGATTGCGGTTTTGGCAATACACTCTATGTTCCACCAGGTTCAGGTTCGGGAACTTGGGAAATTTACTATGACGATGACCGTTTTGAATTGAAAGGGGTTACTTTTGAAACGGGAAAATCCACTATTTTGCCGGGTTCTACCAAAATTTTAGAAGCAACTGTGAAAGGCTTGCAAAAATTCGATTCGGTTAGTGTTGAAATTTCCGGTCACACAGATAATGTGGGTGGTGAGGAATTCAATATGAAATTATCCCAAGCGCGTGCAGATGCGGTTCGCGACTATCTAATTAGAAAGGGAATTGCAGAAAACAGAATAAGAGCCGTGGGCTATGGCTTCATGCGTCCCAGAGGAGACAACAGAACCCCAGAGGGTCGTGCTAAAAATCGTAGAATAGAAATAAGTATTGTAAATTGAAATAGGGATTTAAATAGTTATGAAAACCAGAATAGTTCATCCCGGTGATTTCTTGCTGGCTACGCCAGCTCTCGGGGGGAGCTATTTTCAAGATTGCGTGATTTTTGTAATTGAATGTTCTGTTGATACTGGTTCTTGGGGCTTGGTGATAAACCACTTGGCGCATATTCCGCTAGACGAAGTTTTTAGAAAGAATCCGAGTGCATCGCATAAACCGCTTCCTTGGGAAATAATGGGTTCATCACGGGAATTGCACACATTCTTCTTTGGCGGCCCTGTTCAAAACACAGACCCTTTTCAAAAGCTTTCTGTTTGCATTTTAGAAACGGAAGTTTCTGTTTTTAACGGAGCTTACGAAATTTCAAACGGAGTTTTTATATCAAAGATACCACTGGAAATGGAGCTTCCCGTATCTAGGCTAATATCTCCGCAAAATAAAACGGCGCGCATTTTCTTTGGCTACAGCGGCTGGGCAGCAGGGCAGCTGGAGAGAGAGATTTTAGACGGAGCTTGGGAAATTTCAAATCCAATTCCCTATGACGTGTTTTCTAAACATAGGGACGAGGTTCCCGTAACAGTGAATAAATTTCGCGAGTGCTATGAAAAAAGCTACCGAGCCTGATAGCATTTACGCACATAACGCTCTAAGGCAAATATCGCACGAACAAAAGCGATGGGGTTTGCACGGATTTTCCATTTCTGGGCTTTCAACTTATTTTCAAATTCCCGAACTAGATTTATGCGTGGATATGGGTGAATGTCCTATTAGCGCACTTAGCCTAAACCACATTCTTTTAACCCATTCTCACGGAGACCACAGCCGTTGCCTTATGCGCCACAACAGCCTTAGACGTATGATGCAAAACCCAGTTCAAGCGGCATATTACATTCCAAATGCAGTTTATGAACTCGCTATAGAAATGATAAAAGCCGAAACTCTGTTTGAGGGTGTTGCCGAAGAGCGTTTTGATTTGCCTCGCTTGGAATGCGTTAAAGCAGGGCAGTGGTTTGACCTAGCTTACCGCAAAGATTTGGAGGTATTTCCTTTTGACGTAAAGCATTCCATTCCCTCTCTTGGCTATACCATTTTTTGCAAAAAGAAAAAACTCAAAAAAGAATATGCTAAATGCGCAAGAGAAGAAATTATATCCTTGAAAAATTCTGGAGTTGAAATTACAAACGATATTCGCGAGCCTTTTGTATCTTTTATGGGTGACTGCATTGGTGAGTCTCTGTGGGAAGAGAGGCATATTTGGAATTCTCCCGTGGTGGTTTGCGAGTGCACATTTTTAGACAAGGGTGAAATGGAAATGGCGAGCAGAAAAGGGCACACTCATATAGACGACCTAGTTCAGGTTCTATGCAAAGTTGGCAGTTCCATACCTTGCCAAAGCATAATTTTAACGCATTTTTCTATGAAGTATTCCAAAAGCCATATTTTAGAAACAGTGAGTAAAGTTATACCAAATGAGTTTAAAGATAAAGTAAGGATATTCCTATGAAAAAAATTGTTATTATACTAGTATTAGCACTTAATTTATCTTATGCTCTAGACCAGATGTACGACTACCGCTACACACTTGGGCCAGAAATTGTGGTTCCAGATGCTTTTTTTGTGGGGCTTGGAGGAGCTTGGACATATAACACAAAGAATTTATATTTGATGAGCAATTTGCAAATAGGCATAACAGACCGATTTGAGGTAGGTGCAAAACTCATTACAATAAGAAGTTCCTTGCTAGACCTTGGCGCAAAATTCGCAATTTCTCGAAATTTAGCCCTGCAAGCCGATTTTCCGTTTGCTCTTAATCAAGAAAGTGATTTTGGTGGTGTGCTTTCTCTTTCGCAATGGGATGGCTATACTAAAAATGTGTCTTTTATTTATGAAGGTCGCTTGGGGTTTGGTAGCGCAGCAGGCGAGGGCAGGTATGTTAAACCATCGCTGGCTTTTTTCCCATATTTTTTAATAGGCAATGCTTTTAGGCTCTCTGTTGGCACTTTATGTTCATTTGGAATAGGCAGAGAATATGAATATTTCAAAGAAGATTTTATGATGGATATTATGCCGCGAGTGGAGTTTGGAATTTTCCATTTGCGCTTTATGGGAGAGGTAACCATTGGAATTTTGACTTGGAAAGCCGAAAAACACAATAGATATGCCCTTTTTGTCACAACAGATATTTAATTTTTCTATATTTTATACATTATGATTACTGCCCAACAAGCCGAGAAACTCCTGAAAGGCGATTATACTTTTGAATCTTTGAGTTTTTCCATGATGCTTATGCGTATGAAGATACTCTATTCAGAAGATAGTTCGCCTGCTAATTTGCAACGCTACACTCAGGAAATAAGCACATATCTTGAAAAGTTCAAATTTAACATGGGTTCCGATATATCAACCCTGCAAAAACTATAACCAAGGAGAAAATCAGTATGCTCATGTCCCCTCAAGAAACAGCCAAGCTAATAGAAACCGGCAAGGTGCTTCACATTGCGGCTACCGAGGCCTTACTCAAAAAATTGCCTAAAGGCAACTGGATAGGCGGTTCCACGGAGTATTTTATTGCAAGTACCGGTGGAGAGGTTTCTAACGAAAAATTGTCTGTGGTAGAGCTTCCATGTGAAGATTTCTCCATTAAGGCATACAGTGCAGCAGAAATTGAAAATGTTGCAATAGATGCTTTTGACAATGGGTTTTCCATAGTTATTGTACCTTTTGATAGCGTTGTGCATAAGGAGTATGCTCGCAATGCGCCAGGCTATAAAGACATATTCATGAAGAATACCATCGGGTGGATTGCTGGCATGAACCTTGAGGCCTCAGGTCAAACCCCTATAGCTGTGGAAGGCGCAGCTACATCCGTATTCTCAGACAAGGCTGTGGCCATTCATTTGAAAGTCCCTAAAGATAAGAATGTAAATGTGGGCGTGATAAACATATTCTCTCAAGACAAATCTTCTCCGCTAATCACTTTTGCAGAAGAAGGTTTTTCCATCAATAAGTGTTTTGTAGACGGAAAAGAAACCGTGTTTGCAGACTACATAGCTCAAAACAAGATAGACACAAAGCTTCCTTTGGTTGGGGATTATGCGGGTAACGGTGTTAATATTTCTTTTAGGTCTGTTGAAAACGGGGTTGTGAACTTATATGCACCTGTGTTTAAAAACATTAAATACAGAATTGCAAAGGACATAGCAGATTACGAAAAAGAGTTCAATAGCAAAATCGCTCTTTTAAAAGAAAAAAATGCGGTATTTTCTTGCAATTGCATATTGAATTTTTTACATGGCAATCTTAAGGGCAAAAAAATAGATGCATTTTTTGGTCCAATCACTTTTGGTGAAATAGCCTACCAGTTGGTGAATCAAACATTGACGTATGTCACTGTGGAGTAGGAAATATCCGAAGAATTCACATCCGATGAACCCCTCGAGGATTTTGAAGAAGAATCCAGAGGGTTTAATCATAATTTCAAAATAACAGTCTCCCAAGACCAGATGGAAGTTATAATGTCTCCGCTAACGGAAGTCTTTGATGGCGGTTTAACTACTTTAGAAGATGTCCTTGATGCTTGCCATAGAGAAAACGTAAAAGCAGAGATAGACGAAGAATTAGTTGAAAGACAATTGGTTGTATCCGATCCTGTTGATATTGCAATAGCCAAGGGCATAATTTCCGAAGACGGCAAGGATGGCTACCTTGATTTCAAGGTTAATATGAGCGCAAAGCCGCAGTTCATACCAAAGGATGATGCGGCGGTGGATTACAAAAACTCAATGCAAATCACCATCGTTGAAATAGGCGATATTATTGCAGATATTATTCCGCCAACAGAAGGCGAAGACGGAATGGATGTAAGAGGTAATGTCTTAAAAGCAAAAGACGGTGAGAAAGCTAGATATTTTGTAGGCGAGGGGATAGAAGAAAAAGACGGACAGCTAATTGCCACCGCAGCAGGAACGCCGAGCATGCAAGATAATGTTGTTATGGTTCATCGCAACTATGTTTTACAAGGCGATATAGATTTATCAACTGGAAACATGAATTTCCCTGGTACAGTTGTTATACACGGCAGTGTCACAGATGGCTTTGAAGTTATATCCGAAGAAAACATTGTGGTATATGGGCTTATATCCGGTGCAAAAGTAAGAGCAAAAGGCTATGTAAAATGCGCAGGCGGTATTCAAGGCAAAGCCAGAGCCGAGATTGTAGCAGGCTCTTTTGTGGCCGCTACATTTGTTAGCGCAGCTAGCATTGTGGCAGAAGGCGATATTATCATAACAAAAGATATTCTGCATTCAAACGTGAGCTGCCTTGGCGAATTGCGTTTGGGAGGCTCCATAATAGGGGGAATTACAACTGTCTTCAAAGGTATAGAATGCGGAGATATTGGTTCCGAGACCGGAGTGAAAACCATTGTGAATATACGCACGCACTACCGCCAAGAAAAAGCTAAGGAACTTGCAAACTCTGTTATGATAGAGGTAGGTGCAATTTATGAAAAATATTTAATTTGGAACAAGGCAAAAGCCCTAAACGAAGCAGAAGGAAATGAGTTATTGCAAGCTGCAAATAAACTGCAAGATTTGATTACAAAACGGCAGATGTACGATAACAGAGTGGCAAAATTTGAAGCTATGGTTTTTGGAAACAAAAACGCAAAAATAAAATTGCTCGGAATGTTGGAATCCGATGTTTCTATAGCCTCTCCATATTCAAAGTACACAAGCACAGTTCCAATAAAGGGGCCGCTTATAGTATCGGAAAATAATTCCTCGGCAGTAATGGCTGTGGCAGTGGGGGGAATTTAAAATTATGCAACAAAAGATGATGTTTATGTCTAAATTCTTTTATTCCATACGATTTCGTATTCATGCGCTGAATGTAGGCCTTGTATTTGCTATTTCCGTTGCTTTTTTGGTTATTTTCTTGGAAAACTCAAGAAGGACAAATTCTAAGCATTTAGAGGATATTGCTAAAAAAACAGTGCAATATTTGAATGCAGACATTCAAAATGCCCTTGCGCCTGCCATAGATATGGCGAATTACGTAGCCACCTTTGCTGATGACTATGATTTGGAGCAAAACACGCATATTCTTGGCAAAATGCTTCCAGCAGTCTCTTCTGCCTTTGAAGCCTATTACGGCACCACTCTCAGCCGTTTTGATGGCGGATGGTTTGCCACCGCAACAGATTGGGACCCTTATAGCACAAATCCAAACTGGGACCAACTAAAAAGACCTTGGTTCATATACGCAATGCAAAGCCCAGGCAAAATAACCATAACAGACCCTTATGAAGATTCAAATACGGGTGAAATATGCGTAACCATTGTGAAAACCGTAGCCGATTCCACTGGAAAAATAAAAGGCGTTGTGGGCGTAGATATTTTTTTGGATAAATTGACGGAAATTATAAATGAACATAAAATAACAGAAGACGGAAAAAGTTTTTTGGTGGATGCAAATGGTTTGTATATAACCCACCAAGACACATCCAAGATTTTGGAAAATAACATTTTAGAAGACATGAAATTGGATAAATCCATTTTGAAAAAACAGGGCATTAAATTCAGAGATGGTATGTATATTACCTTTATTGCCGTTCCAAATACCCCAAATTGGCATTTTGTAAGCATAGGTTCTCTGAAAAGCTTGGACAAAATGGACTTAACCCCTATTTTAATCATAATAGCGATTTTTATTGTACTATCAATAATAGTTTCTTTTGTACTTGGAAGCAGAATAAGCAAGCCTATTAAAAAACTTACAGATGATGTTTCCAAGCTTGGTCTCAGTGACCTTGATATTCGTGTTGAAGTGAATACAAATGATGAATTGGGCATACTCGCTCGAACATTTAACAAAATGACGGCTGACCTTGAAGTGTCTATTGAAACCAGTACGCGTGAACGTGCCGAAAAAGAACGTATAGGCGCAGAGTTGAATGTTGCTAAGGATATACAGGTATCTATGTTGCCTTGCCTTTTTCCGGCATTTCCCCACCGTACAGAATTTGATATATATGCCAGTATGCAGCCTGCCAAGGAAGTTGGCGGCGATTTCTATGATTTTTTCTTGATAGACGACAATACGCTCGCCGCAGTCATTGCAGACGTATCTGGCAAGGGAGTACCCGCCGCTCTGTTTATGGTTATCGCCAAAACGCTGATTAAAAATAACGCGCAGTCTGGAAAAAGCCCCAAAGAAGTTTTTGAAATCGTCAATAACCTCCTATGTGAAAACAACGAAGCTAGTATGTTCGTCTCAGCGATTTTGGGGTATTTAGACATTCCAACAGGCAAATTTACTTTCGTCAATGCTGGGCACAATCCACCGCTTCTGCGAACGAATGGGCGGTTCAACTGGCTAAAAACAGAGCCAGACCTTGTTCTAGCTGTTATGGAAAATATATCTTATAAACAGCATGAGATTACGTTGAATCGCGGCGATGAATTGTTTATGTACACAGACGGCGTAACAGAAGCGGTAAATAACAAAGGCGATTTGTTTAACAATCAACGCCTGCTTGAAGTAGCAAATAATTATCTTGATTTGTCGCTTCGCGAATTTATCGTATCAATCAAGTGTGAAGTTGACAAATTCGCAGATGGTGCTGAGCAGGCAGATGATATTACAATGCTTGCTTTAAAAATGAAATACCATAAATAAAGGAGAAACCAATGACCATTAACAAAACTCAGGACAAAGGAAAACTTACCATCTCCATTGAGGGTAAATTGGACGCTACCACCGCGCAAGAATTTCAAGACGTGCTTATCCCCGCTTTTGACGATGCGAGAGAAATAGTGTTGGATTTTGAGAAGCTCACCTACATATCGTCTGCGGGGCTGCGTGTGTTGCTAGCGGGGCATAAAAAATCTTTTGCAAAAGATGTACCTATGAAAATCATCAATGTCTCGGAAGATATTACAGAAATATTCACAATGACTGGCTTTGCTAGCATATTGAGCATTATGTAGCAAGAGGATAAGAGCGTGAATACCATAAGCGAAAGATATGCTAAAAAACTGGAAGCTGAAGCCGATATTGAAAATTTAGCTGAGGTTTTGAATTTCATAAACGCGGAGCTACCTAGCCATTCTCTAAAATTGCGAAACAGTATCAATTTGGCGGTAGAGGAAATTTTTGTGAATATCGCTAATTACGCTTATAAACCGGATAAAGGCGGGATAGCCATATATATTTCCACAGAGCAAAAAGTATCCATAAAATTTGAGGACAAGGGTAGGGAATACAATCCTATTGAACGAGACGATCCAGATTTGGATGGACCCCTAACGGAACGCGAAATAGGGGGGCTGGGCGTTTTTCTGGTTAAAAAACTTATGGACAATATTGAATATATGCGTGTCGAGAATAAAAATATTCTCGTGATAACAAAAAATATCTAGTTTGGATTTTCCTGCTTTTCCTTTGGTAGCCATTTTTCCAAAATTGAATTCAGGTTAATGATGTCTATTGGTTTAGACAAAAAATCATTGAATCCATTTTCTAAAAACATTTCCTTTACGCCCGAAACAGCGTTGGCAGTTAGTGCAATAATTGGCAAATTTGCATAATGCGGATTTTCTTTTGCCATTTCTCTAATGAGCTTCGTTGCTTCAATTCCGTCCATCTCCGGCATCATGTGATCCATAAATACCAAGTCGTAACTATTTGCCTTTACCATTTCACTTGCTTCTGCTCCGCTTGTGCACAAATCAACCTGCATTTTGTATGGCTGCATCAAACCCTTGACTACCTTTAAATTCGCATCAATATCGTCCACAACAAGAACCTTTGCGTTTGGAGCATTGAATTTAATTGTTATGTTATCGTTTTTGATGGAGTCGAAAAGTTCATCGGAACTTATTTTCTGCGGCAATTTAACTGTGAATGTGCTGCCTTTGCCGTATTCCGATTTAACGCTTATATCCCCGTTCATCGTTTTAATGAGATTTTTCGCTATGGGAAGCCCAAGCCCTGTGCCTTCAATGTAATTTTTGGACTCATCCGCTCGGACAAACTCGTCAAACAGATTCTTCAAATTTTCTGGCTTTATGCCTATGCCGCTATCGGCAACCTCCATAGTTAAAAGAACATTATTTTCTATTATTTCCCCGCTTACGGAAAGTGAAATAAAGCCTTTTTTAGTGTATTTAATGGCATTGCCCAATATGTTGAGCAACACTTGCCTTATTCTAGTTTCGTCTCCGATAAGAGAATTCGGTATATTGCTGTCTATTTTTATATCAAATTTTAATTCCGATTCCGCAATCCTCGTTTTAATAATATTGACTACATCATTTATCATAGATGAAAATAAATAATTGTTCGGAATAATTTCCAATTTTCTGTTTTCAATTTTTGAAAGATCTAAAATATCGTTGATTATGGATAAAAGGTTTGTTCCCGCCTGTTTAACACCTAGAATATACTCCTTTACGGTAGAAGTCATATTTTCGCGCAGGGCAAGTTCTGCCATTCCTATTATTGCGTTCATCGGAGTTCTTATCTCATGGCTCATCTTTGCCAAAAATTTGGTTTTGGCTTTATTAGCTTTATTCGCCTCTATAAGACCTAATAAACCACTCGTAAACACAAGTACCACAGAAACAATTTGAACCACCGTAAGAATCAATATCATTCGCTTTGCAAATACAATCTCATTGTCTTTTATATCCACTCCAGCAACTGCTTTAACATTGCCTTCGCTGTCAAAAACAGGAGCAAAGCCGTTCAACAACCCTTCCCAGCCAGGAGTATAATAACCTAAGCCAGAATATTTGGATTGCCCCTCCTCAAACACGGGTATCATCCAGGGAGTGTGGCGCGGGTCAAAGGGCGGAGTATCCAAACCAACCCGCGTTTTTTCGTCAAAATCATTATCCACTATATACTGCATATATTGCGCTGAATCCGGCGAAGGGCGCATAAAATACACGTAGAGAACTTCGGCTTTTTTGGAAAATTCCAACAATTTTTTGCGCAAATCTTTGTAAGATTGAAGTTCCATATCTTCTTTTTTCTGATATTTATCCAATTCCTCTATGCTTACGGTGCTTGCCAAATATTCAGCCACAGAAATCATGCGGTACTTTATATTGTGTTCCATTGTACGTACAGAAAAATTGATAAAATAATTTGCAACAATAGACACTATAAATAGTGTTAAAAATGAAATAAAGAAAAGAAACAGACTACGGTGTTTTATCATTATCTTACCGCTATGTAAAATAGAAAAATAAACCACTTGCATTTCACGTCGCAAAACTTGCATTCTACGCTGTCCCCCTTGCAAAAGCTAAAATATGATATTATTTTACTTATTATAGGAACAAATAGTGTTTTTCGCATCACTTTGTCTGAATCCCGATTGTGGTAAATCCTCTTAAAAAAATGTTACTAATCCTAAGTTAGGGTTTTCGGGGTTCAGACAACTATTTCATTTCACGTCGCAAAACTTGCATTCTACGTAATCCCCCTTGAAAAATACCAAAAAATATAATATTTTTATTTAATGAATTAATTTTATGGAGATTTATTATGAGAACAAACCTCTCAAAATTCACACTCACGGCAAGCCTTGCGCTTGCTATGGCATTAACCCTTTCACTAGTTGCCTGTGGCGGAGGTGGCGGAAGCAGTAACTTGCCCGAAAATAAATACTTCGGCAAACTCCCACGCATAGAAGACACTTGGCGAACAGGAAATAAAACTGCCAAAGAGAAATTTGAGAAAGATGATAGCAAGAATGCCTACGATAAATACAAAAAAACCGAAGCCGAACTACGGGACAAGTATATGGCTGATAGCAAAGCGGAGGCAGCCTCGCTAGTGGGTAAGGAAATTCCCGTTTCTTACACAGATGAGTTTAAAGCCAGCGAAGCCGGTCAACTTTTCGAAATAGGAAAGGTAAAAATCATAACAAACGCGGATGGCTACTGCGGTCGGGAGATTCCTGTAACGGTAAAAAAAGATTTCACTATGCCGAGTCCTGTTAAGAATTATGACAAATTTAATGCTATACAAATTGGTATATGGGATATAGCAGAAGATGGGCTACTGATCTCTCAAAGTGGGATAGTTCCTACGTTTAAAGATGGTGAGCTTGTCAAGGCTGGTACCACATTTACCTCAGGAGCAGGTGGTTGCGGCAACTCCAACTATGCATATTTTAGCGGCATGAAAATCCACACTCAAAATGAAAAAGAGCCTGAAAAGTGGAAAGAAGCAGCGGAGAAAAAATAAAAACGGAAAACAACAAACCATAGGAGGTTTATTATGAAATCAAATCGTTTTTCCCAATTGGCGGCAAGTTTCGTTCTTGCCTTGGCATTCACCCTTTCACTCGTGGCTTGCGGAGGTCCCGACAAACCTTCCGGTACTTATGGAGGAGCTTTTAATTCATTATACACTTTCGAAGGTGATAAATACACCTTAGAAGTAGCTGGTATGAAAATAGAAGGTACTTTTGAAGTTGAAAAAAAGTCGCAAGACGGTGTTAAATGGTCAGAAATGACATTTACTGATAGCAATGGCAAGAAACAGACTTTTATGTATGAGATTAAAGGCGATACATTGAAACTTGCTGGATCAACTTATATAAAAAAGAAGTAAGCGGCTTATCAATCCCTGCCAGAATTTCCTCTTGGTTTTGGCAGGGAACTTTATATTCCTATTTCATTTCACGTCGCAATACCTGCTATCTACGCTATACCCCTTGCAGAATATCAAAAAGTATAATATTTTTATTTAATGGATTTAACAACAAACCATAGGAGGTTTATTATGAAATCAAATCGTTTTTTCCAACTGGCGGCAAGCTTTGCTCTTGCCTTGGCATTAACCTTTTCACTCGTGGCTTGCGGCGGAGACATACCAGACGGAAAGTATTTTAAAAATGGAGGTGAGCAGTACTGGGAATTTTCTGGGAGCAAAGCCACGCGATATATCAGCAAGGAACTTATACAAAAAGGAACCTACAAAATTGACAAAGACGGGTTGTTTCTTTTTATTAAGGAAGATGGAAAAATAGATAAGCTCTTGTTTGCTCAAGAAGGAAAAGAATTACTGCTTGGCAGCACACAATATACAAAGCAATGAAAAAAAGTTTTGTATATACATCATTCATAATAGTTGCGTTTGCTCTATTGGTTTTCCTGTGTTCTTGGTTCATGAGCAACATAGAGAGCAGGCATATAATGAATGATGCTAAATCCGCGCTTGATACCACAGAACTCAACATTTCTTCCAATCTTCAAGAATTGGAAAATATGCACACGTATCTGTCTGAAACAGTCCGCTTGATGATATTACAAGGTGCAAGTTACGAAATGGTATCAAAATATATAACGAATATTAATGATTATATATTTGATAATGAAAGGTTTAAAATATACTCCACCGGAGTATATGGCTTTTTTGACGTATTTTACGACAAGTTTCACGATGGCGCAGGCTGGATACCTCCAGCCAGCTATACGCCTAGCGAGCGACCGTGGTACAAAGCAGCGGTAGAGGCAAACGGAAAAACCGCAGTTTCTGAGCCATATATATCAATAGCAACTGGTGTATATACCCTTACATTCACGCGTCGCATATTTAGCCCAGAGGGCAAGCCGCTTGGCATAGTTTGCCTTGATATAGTATTGGACGGAGTTAGGGAACTTATCACTAATACGCATTTTGCATTTAATGGCTACGGAATACTGCTGAACAGCCAATTTGATATACTTGCCCACCCCGACAGCACAGCCTTGGGTAAAAAAGTGACAGACATTAACAGTATGGTAGCACCTTATGTGGAAGACTTGAAACAGGGAAAACCCATTTTAGAACACAAGATAAAAAATTACAAAGGCGAAAAATCTATTTTATTTTCCCATCAACTTAAAAACGGCTGGTACATCGCCGCAATGATACCAGAAGAAGCCTATTTCAGAGAAATGGGAACAATGAGGCTCTCAATCATAGCGCTTGGAACGATACTAGCAACCTTATTCATTGTTATGGCTAAAAAACTAGCCATTGCAAATGAAAAGCAAAAAGCCCTATCAATGACAGATGAATTGACAAAACTGAATAACAGACGTTCATTTTTAGAATATATAGATTTGGTATGGAAACAAAATCATCGTTTAAACCTTCCTGTGACAATATTATTGATAGACATTGATTATTTTAAAAAATATAACGACTCTTTAGGGCATTTAGAAGGTGACAAGGCTCTTATCGCTGTATCGAAAAGTTTAAAAGATAAAATAAAAAGAGAAACTGATTTTGTTGCAAGATTTGGCGGTGAAGAATTTGTTTGCGTTTTGCCATTTGTTGAAAATGTTGAAGTATTTGAATTTGCAAAAACAATTGTACAAAGCATTGAAAATATGAAAATACCTCATCCTATGAGTTTATGTTCAGAATATTTAACAATCAGCGTAGGTATGGCAAGCACTGTGCCAAATGATAGCAATTCTCATATACAATTATTGCATGAAGCGGATAAAGCATTATATTCAGCAAAAGCATCGGGGAGAAATAGAGTTGTTTAAGTATTCCACGCCGAAAAACGTGCTATCTACGCTATATCACCTTACAAAGGGTAAAAATATGCTATATTTATATGATATTTTTGTACTATCTATTATCATTAGGAGCGAAAAATGAATATTCTTGTATGCGATGATATGAAAGAAGATGCGGATAGGCTCGCAACCTTGATTGCCCAGTCTGGTTTTGAGGCTCAAACGGCGGTTTTTACCTGCCCGAAGCAAGCCCTTGATCATTTTCTATCAGGTGCAAGCATAGATGCGTGTTTTTTAGATATAATAATGCCTAAAATGAATGGAATAAAGCTGGCGGAAAAATTGCGGGAGAATAATTTTGAAAATGATATTGTTTTTCTAACAACTTCCAACGATTTTGCCAGCCAATCCTATCAAGTTAAGGCTTTTGACTATTTGCTCAAACCCTTGACTTCCGAAAGAGTGAGCTATATAATGGGCAAGCTGAAAAAATCTCAGGAAAATGCGGATAAAGCTGAATTATCCATAGAGACACATGGAGTTGCAAGGATTGTTCCGTTTCGCGATATTTCCCACGTTGAAGTCATAAACCATACAGTATATATTAAGCTGCTGGATAAATCCATAATCAAGGTGTATGCCACCTTTGGCAAAATAGAAGAGCAACTACTGGCAGACAGCAGATTTGCAAAGTGCCACCGCTCGTATATAGTGAATATAAGCGAAATAATGACAATGGCAAACAACGAGCTAACTATGAAAAACGGCTCTAAAATTCCTATTTCCAGGAGCTACTCGCAAGTCAAGGATAAAATAGTCAAATGGATGTTCAAATGAAAATTATCTCAAACATACGCAGGTTTTATCGCGAAGCTAAATTTGCGCGTTGCATTTTATCTGCCGAGCAAGCGCACTATCAAAAAATGGCAGAAATGTACGAAACTCTGAGCAGCTTGCGTCACGATTTCAAATACTATATTAAAAAAATAGATGAATTGCTGCAAACGGGCGATATAGAAAAGGCAAAGCAGTATTTAACAGAGATAAAAAAACAGATACCAGAAAGCGGCCTGCATTATTATTGTACAGACCACGCAATCAATTCATTGCTCACCAGCTATGCCAAAGACTGCGAGGAATTCAACATAGAATACAATGTCAAAATTGTACTGCCAAACTCGCTTTCCGTGCCTCGTTATGATATTTGCATAATTTTATGCAACCTATTGGAAAATGCTTTAAAAGCCTGCAAAAAATTGGAGAAAGACAGAGAAATAGATTTGGCTATAAAAACAGATGGGCAGCGTATGGCTATAAGGGTGAAAAACAACTTTGACGGCGTGAATAACGAAAACGCTAACTTGAAGAGCGTTAGGGCAGTTGCGGAGCGTTATGGCGGTCATATTTCTATGGAACAAACAGGAAGCGTATTTACGATTTATGTTATGGTGAATGTTTAGTTTGGATTTCGTGCCGAAATATATGCTATCTGTGCCGTACCCCTTGCAAAATTTAAAAAAATATATTATATTTTACCTCAAAGGTGAGGATGCCAAAGTTTTTTCATTCCATACGATTTCGTATTCATGCGTTGAGCATAGGTTTTGCCTTGGTTATTTCCGTTATTTTTCTAGTTATTTTTCTAGAAAGTTCAAGAAAGGCAAATTTTGAGCATTTAGAAGATATTGCCAAAAGAACAATGCAATACTTAAATGCAGACATTCAAAATGCCCTTGCCCCCGCCATAGATATGGCAAATAACATAGCCGCCTTTGCAAGTGATTACAACCACGAACAAAACAATCGTCTTTTAGATAAAATAGCCAAGACAGACCCTTCTGTTCTCGATGCTTATTACGGTACTGCTCTCTCCCGTTATGAAGGTGGATTTTTTGCCAGCGGAACAAATTGGAATCCTTATGAGGAAGAACCCGATTGGAGCCACGTAAAAAGACCTTGGTTCATATCTGCAATGCAAAACCCTGGCAAAATCACCATAACAGACCCCTATGAAGATTCTGAAACTCATAAAATTTGCGTGACCATTGTGAAAACCGCCTCTGATTCCATAGGAAAAATAAATGGGGTTGTTGGCATAGATGTGCTTTTGGATAAATTAACGGAAATAGTAAATGCGCGTAAAATAACAGAAGACGGAAAAAGTTTTTTGATAGACGCAAACGGCTTATACATAATCCACCAAGACACATCCAAGGTTATGAAAGACAATATTCTGCAAGACCTGAATTTGGATAAATCCATTTTGGCAAAGCAGAGCATTGAATTCATAGACAATATGTATGTTGCAGTCATAGCCGTTCCAAATACTCCGAATTGGTATCTTGTAAGCGCAGGTTCTTTGAAGAGCTTAGACAAAATGGATTTGAGAGCCATTTTAATTATAATCGCAATTTCAATTGCACTGGCAATAATAGTTTCTATTGTAATCGGAAATAAAATAAGTACGGAAATAAAAGTTGTTGTGAACGGAATAAAACAAGTGAGCGGTGGGGATTTAACCGAGCGGCTTGAAATAAAGTCCAACGATGAAATTGGCGAAATGTCCGGTAGATTCAACGATTTTTTGAATTTGCTGCAAAGATTTATGAAAAAGATAGGCGATGATGCGAGCAATTTTTTAAAAACATCGCAGCATTTAACAGAAACAAGCCATTCTTTGGCTCTTGGCAGCGAACAAACCGTGTCTGCTTGCAATTCTGTTGCAAGCACATCGGAACAAATGGCGGTGAATATCAAAGCTATGGCAAACAGCGCCGAAGAAGCCTCTGTTAGTGCCGGAGAGGTGGCAAGCGAAGTGGAGCAGTTGTCCTCAAACATAAACGCTATGGCAAGCACAGCCGAAGCAGCCTCTGCGAATGCAGGCGATGTGGCAGGCGCGGCCGAAGAGATGTCTGCAAACATAAGCACCATAGCCACCGCCATAGAAAAGATGAGCATGAGCATAGATCAAATATCCAGCAATACCAGTGAAGTTAGCAAGGTTGCAGGCGAAGCCACGGTTAAGTCTCATAATGCAACCGATGCTATGAACAAGTTAGGCATTGCCGCTAAGGAAATAGGACAAGTGACCGATGTAATCAAAAAGATAGCCGACAAAACGAATTTACTCGCTCTTAACGCAACCATAGAGGCAGCGAGCGCCGGCGCAGCTGGAAAGGGCTTTGCTGTTGTGGCTGGCGAAATCAAAGAACTTGCCAACCAGAGTTCCGCGAGCGCAGACGACATAGCCCGCCGCATAGATAGCATTCAGGTAGGTACCCACAAGGCAGTGACTGTGATAGACGAAGTTTCGGATATTATAACGACAATCAACCATAGCGTTGAATCTATATCAGCCAATGTTAGCGAGCAAACCAAGGCGAGCAATGAGATAGCGAACAATGTCACCCAAGCTAATTTGGGTGCTAAACGAGTTGCTTCAGCCATAAGCGAGGTTGCAAAGGGCAACAAAAACATAGCTCGCAATGCAGGCGAAGCGAACAAGAGCGTAGAGCGAGTGTCTAAATCTATAAACAAGGTTGCAAAGGGCAGCAAAGACATAGCGGGCAACGCAGACGAAGCTGCTAAGGGAGCGGGAGTGGTTAGCGCGGGTGTCAACCGCATAACACAAGATGCTAAAAATGGTGCCAAGGGGGCAGAGCAAACTAACCAGCAGGCAGACGTGCTTGCCATGATAGCAAATGATTTGAAAAATGTTTTAAATCAGTTTAAAGTGTAGTTATTTCCAAATCTATTTCGCCAGTTTGCATTTCGTGCCGAAAAATCTGCTATTTATGCTGTGCCCCTTGTAAAGGGTTAATAATTTGTTATATTAGGAAAAAAATGAACATTCTTATATGCGATGATATGGAAGAAGATGCGAATAGACTCGCAACCTTGATTGCGGAGTCTGGCTTTGATGTTCAAACGATGGTCTTTACCTGCCCCTTCGCAAGCCTTGATTACTTTCGTTCCGGCGGGGGCATAGATGCGTGTTTTTTAGACATAATAATGCCTAAGATGAACGGAATAAAATTGGCGGAAAAACTGCGAGAGAATAATTTTGCAAATGACATTGTTTTTTTAACCACTTCCAACGATTTTGCCAGCCAGTCTTATCAAGTTCAAGCTTTTGACTATTTGCTCAAACCATTGACTTGCGAAAAAGTGAACAATGTAATTGACAAGTTAAAAAAATCTAGAGAAAACGCGGATAAAGCTGGATTGTCCGTAACAACAACGCAGGGAGTTGCAATGTTCATTCACTTTCGCGATATTTCCCACGCTGAAGTTATAAAACATAACGTATATATTAAACTGCTGGATAAATCCATAATCAAAATATATACATCATTTAGCAAAATAACCGAGCAACTCTTATTAGACAGCAGATTTGCAAAATGCCATTGTTCGTATATAGTGAACCTCGGAGAAATAAAGGCAATGGCATATAATGAGATAATTATGAAAAACGGTTCAAAAATTCCTATTTCTAAGGGATACTGGCAAATAAAAGATAAAATACTCAAGTGGATGATGCTCAAATGAAACGCCATATACTTATGCTATTTGCCATACACAGTGTAGTTGTGATAAGCACTGTATTCATAGCATATTATACAACCTCCATTATCCCAATAGCCATTGCCACTGTTGCAGGACTTGCGATTTTTGCTTTTTGCATACGTTGGTTTTATCACAATGTGTACAATGCAATAAATATACGCAAAGCCGAAGCTGAATTTGCACGTGGCATTGTATCTGCCGAGCGAGCGCACTATCAAAAAATGGCAGAAATGCACGAAACTCTAAGTGTGTTGCGTCACGATTTCAAATACCATCTTAAAGTGATTGATGAATTACTGCAAACGGGTAATATAGAGAAGATAGAGCTATATTTAACAGAGATAAGAAAGTATATGCCGGAAGGTGATTTACATTATTACTGCACGGATTCCGTAGTAAACGCATTGCTTGCCAGCTATGCCAAGAATTGCGAAAAATTCAACATAAAATATAATGCCAAAGTTGCATTGCCAAAAACGTTTCCCGTGCCTCGTTATGATATTTGTATAATTTTAGGCAACCTATTGGAAAACGCTTTGGAAGCCTGCAAAAAATTGGAGAGCGGTGGAGAGATAGATTTAACTGTTAAAATTTTAAATGTTAAACCAGATGAACAGTATATGGCGATAATGGTGAAAAACAGTTTTGACGGCATTGTCAGCGAAAAGAATGGAGAACTCTCAAGCACCAAAAAAGACGGCGGTTTTGGCTTGAAGAGCGTTAAGGCAGTTGCGGAGCGCTATGGGGGCCATGTTTCTATGGAACGAACCGAGAGTGTGTTTACGATTTATGTTATGGTGAATGGTTAATTTCTACATTTCCACATGAATGCGTACAAATGTAAAAAAAAAATTGATAAAAGCTATAACCTGGATTTTTTTAGGACCCGATGCACAGGAAGTTGTTAAAACAGATAGTTTTTTGCAGATTGCAACCGCTAACGCTATAGCCGTGGTGGGGTCATTTTACCTAATGTCCATTGCTACGATATCCACTATACGAGGAACCCATCCATTTTCGCAAACCGTTACGGGTTATATCTCTACTTTTATCTTTGCCATTGTCTTTACTGTTATTCACAGAAAAAATGGGATAAAATATTTTAAATTCGCAAGGCTAGCTATTATTTTGAATATGATGATTCTCTATGGATTTATTTATGCAAA
>JAITFN010000025.1 GCA_031281345.1 Candidatus Fibrimonadaceae bacterium | reverse complement strand
CCCCCCCCCCCCCCCCCCCCCCCCCCCCCCCCCCCCCCCCCCCCCCCCCCCCCCCCCCCCCCCCCCCAAAAGGTTAAAAACATTTTTAGAGCCTGCACCGCAAGCCCTAGCGTTAAATGTCATTTTGCCGATATTGGTCATATTTAGGTATAATATAGAAAAAATCAAAATAAAGCTACTAATGGTGGCTCATTCTGAAAATCCCAACAAGCCATAAGGAGAGGCTTATATTCAATTAGCAAACGGATTTACGATTTTAAGCGTGTTTTCTATTAGATATTGCTGTCCAAAAAAGCTTTATCTTTCATTAGCTTCTTCTCTACTGAACTTAAAATCTTTAGTTTTAATTCTCATTGCATTAAATTTATTTGGTTTTGCTCGTTCTCTTTGGGAATCCAAAGGTTTTACCTCTTTGATAAAAGATATTGAGCGAAACAATTCCTCTACTAGAGAAATTTTGTTCTCTTGAACATCTAATGTGATTTGATATATCATAATAGTAAAGATAGAAAAACATTCAAAACTGAAAATAGATAAAAGGCTGAATCTCGCTAGACGCTGTTGCGTGCACCAGCCATAAAACCAGCCCTATCACCAAGGCCTTTGCCAAAATTGGCAGAGCGGTAAAAATTTTCTGTAGCCACTGTACAAAGAAATTTGGCAAAAAATGCATAATAAACCCGGAGAGCAACACAATCATAACATTTTTATACGCATCAATAACCGCAAGCCAATGCTCTTGCTCAAAATCCACCTTGCTCGCCATGCCTATCAGATCAATAGCTGTGCTAAAATCCTGCGCTCGGAAAAATACCCAGGCAAAGGTTACAAAATGGAAAGTTATGATTACGCCTATAATGCGTGTAAATATGCGTGTGATTATATTTTGCGGTATCTTAATGTAAGATTTAAGCAGGCGTTCAATAGCTAGAGCCACTCCGTGCAAACCACCCCAAACCACAAACCTCCAAGCCGCTCCGTGCCATAGCCCCCCAATTAGCATCGTTAAAAATAAATTGACATAAGTGCGAGACTTCCCCAAGCGGTTGCCGCCCAGCGAAATATACAGATAGTCGCGAAGCCAAGACGAAAGAGAAATATGCCACCGCCTCCAAAACTCAGTAACGGATTTTGATTTATATGGAGTGAGAAAATTTACCGGAAGTTTGAACCCCATCAACAACGCAATGCCTATGGCCATATCGGAATAACCCGAAAAATCGCAATAGATTTGAATGGCATATCCATAAGCCGCCAGCAAATTCTCTATTGCGGTGTAACTGTTTGGGGCACTGAATATTCTGTCCACAAAATTAAGCGAAATATAATCCGAGATAACCGATTTTTTGATAAGCCCAACCATGATGAGGAATAGAGCTTTGCCCATATCTTCTTTTGTGAGAACTAGCTTTTTATACATCTGTGGCAAAAATTCTTTGGCACGGACTATTGGACCAGCCACCAGCTGCGGAAAAAAGCAAAGGTAAAAAGAAAAATCCAGCAAATTACTCGCAGGCTCAATTTGCCTTCTGTAAACATCTATGGCATAGCTAATTGCCTGAAACAGGAAAAAGGAAATTCCTATAGGCAATATGATATTTTGAAGTGGAATATCTCCGTTAAAAACCGCATTTATATTTCCTATAATAAAGTTTGTGTATTTATAGTAAACCAAAATGCCCAGATTCATCACTACTAAAAACGTCACAAGAAATTTTCTTATCGCTGCTTTTTTTGCCCAGTGCAAAAGTTTGGATAAAAAATAGTTGAGAACAGAACAGGCGATGAGCAAAATGAAATACATTCCACCTGCTTTGTAGTAAAAGAAAAAGGAAAAGAGCAAAACATATAATGTGCGTAAACGGTTGAAATCGTAAATGTAAATATATATCAGATAAAAAACGAGGAACAGCCCCATAAACAGACTGCTGCTGAACAACAATGGAGCTTTAGGGTCATATACAAACCAAGAGGTCATTCACGGCTCCGTTTATAATTTTCGTATTCATCAAGAAGGTTTTGGACAAATGCGGTTCCTTGATTGATGTACCCTTCGTTAGTATAATGTACGTAATCTTTAGCGATTTTCGTAGCTGAAATGTTTTTTTCTGGTCCCATTAACTTAGTTAGAAAAGAGTATAAATCCCATATAGCAACATCCTCTTTTCGCACCAGAGCATTGGCGTATTCTAATATATATGTGTTGAATTTTTTATTGCGCAACAGTGACATTTGCGGCGTAGTTATTATAATCGGAACATTATGGCAGAACATTCTGACATTTTTGACAAGCAATTCTATCTGCTCAACATATCTCTCCGCAGAAACGCTATTGTACGATTCATTGGTTCCAAACGATATAATAATAAGGTCTGGCATTAGCATCGGAAGCTGCTTGAAGAACAATGGGGTCTCGTTGTAATTGGCTGCTGTAGCTCCTATTGACCCAATGCTGTGATAGATAAGGCCAGAAGCATCTTTTTCAACAATCAATCCATTGAGGTTGTAAAGACTTTGTTTTCTGGTTGGGAGCAAATATATCGAAGAAATGGGTTTCTCCTGATGATATACCGAAATCAAAGGCTCCTGCGACTTATATTCCAGTGAACGAAATATTGACGTATCTACGCTGGTTTCGGTTACCGTTATAGGGATGCGCAAATTTCTCCCCACATAGATATTGCTAGACCTCATTTTATTTTCTTTTTTAATGGTCGCTGAGAACACATTGTATTTTTTTGCGATTATGTCTAAAGTTTCTCCTCTTTTAACCCTATGCAAAGTTATACCAGGTTTTTGCTTGTGTATAATAGGTTTCATATTCATATCAACCGTTGCTATGTTATAAAATGAATTCATTGGAGATATTACTTTTATCGTATTAAATTTATTCTTATCCTCACTCGCCTCCACCGAAAAAACAAATTGTTCCGTTTTTGTGCTGAACCCATAACCGGATAATCCAAATTCTGTACCCTGAGCGCATTTAGAAGGCTGGCTGTTTCTGCACGTTTGCCACGCGGCATTTGTTGCAAAATAGTAAGGCATGCCAGCTTGTTTGTTCAAAGTATAAGGAAATATAAATCCACGCCCAGCATCTCCGAATTGTTGTTGCAATGGCTTGCGTATAGCATTTGTAAGAGGCTCAGATTGAATATGAGAATCGCCAAAATGGACTATGTTGATTTTTCCCTCTTTATTCTTTTCCAAGCGGGCAAGTTTTTCAAAAAAAGGATATAAAAGCGGTACATTCAGCATTTGAGCATATACTACCTGAGCTACCACCAAACAAAAGAATATTCTATTCATTTTTCCTCCCCATCTTTTTCAGCATATAAATTGTTTTTTATTTTGAAATTTTCATATTCCTGATTTAATTTTTCAAAAATCAAATGACCGATTTTTTTCGCGCCTTTTTCGTTAAAATGGGTGAAATCCGAGCGAGCAAGCGTTGGATTCTCACTTGCCCACCTAACCATAGACCCTTCCCCACCCATCAACTGAAATAAATTAAGAAAAGCAATCCCCGTGTTGCGCGCATATTTTTCTTGGGCACTGATCAATGCGGCAAGCGTGGTATCGGTTTTTATCTCCGTTCCATATTTCGTGGCTTTATCGGCTTGAGAAATAACCAAAATATCTGCACCCGGAAAACACTTTTTCAAGTGGTTCACAACATTTACCATTCTGACCGCAAACCAATTGTATCCCTTAGCTTCTGGATTCAACACATTTGCCCCAAACTGCAAAATTATAAGATCGTAATTTAACTCACGCTGAAAAGCGTTCATCAGAGCACTATTGAGTTTTCCAAGCGGCAGCCCTGAACTGCTGCGGAGTGCGAAATCATCTATATTCACCCCGCTTGTGCCAGAAAAACTAACACCGTAAAACGGAATGGACTCCGCATTGTCAAATTGAATTTTCAATTCACGAGGCCAAGAAGCTAATGAGTGTTTATTCAGAATTCCGCTAGGCTTTAACAAAACTGGATCTAAAGTACCGTTATCGGCAGTAATTGTCATTTTAGCACTGTTGTTGTTTGACCAGCCGTAAAAAAGCGTTGGGTGTGCAAGGGGTAAATGGCCATTCTCGTAGTGTGTCCAAACTGAAACGCCAGTATCTGCGAAGGAAACATAGCCACTTATCCCAAGCGATGCAGATGATTTTTTCAAACCAAATTCAGAATATGTGCTCCACTCTGGAGAGTATTCATATCGTATGGATCCGCCAAAAAAAGGCGAAAGGCTGCTGAGAGGGATAAATCCTATTCCTTGCCCACCGAATTTCTTTTGGTAATCTCTGCGAACATCTTGGACTATAAGGTCGCTTTCTATCATGGAATCCCCAAAATATGCTATTCGCACAGAACCTTTTTTTGTTTTCTCCAGCGTGAAAAGTTTTTGAAAAAAGTTGACTAGTCCGTCAAAAGGGGCATACTCGGTTGTGGCAGTTGTATCAGCTGTGTCAGTACTGTCAATATCGGCGGCTGGTTCGGACATAGCGAGAAGCATTAGGCTATCAACAACTATATTATTGACTTTATCGCTATGCACGGGTTTTGCAAAAAGAGTTTCTGGCAACAAAGCCTTGAATATGTAAAAGGTTCCTATGGAGAAAAGGATGGTAAATAGTGCGGTAGAGAAATAGTTTTGTTTAGGTTCTGGGCGTTCCATTGCAAGGAATATAGTAAAAGTAGCTATTCCCTGCTTTTAACGTGTTTTAAAACTTTGGCATCTATGTAAAAAACAATTTCTTCAACGGTATTGCTACAATGGTCGCCAATTCGCTCTAACTTGCGCAAAACTAACAATGTTTCCAAAACGCATTTGCTGTACGAAGATTCCTTTTGAACATATTTCGCTAGAAATTCCTTACCTTCCATAAAAAGCGTATCTACCTCGTCGTCTTTTTGCAGAATTTTGCCAGAAAGTTTGGTGTTTTCCGATTCCAAAGCCGCAAAGCTGTCTGAAAGCATTGAAATTACTGTGTCAAACATAGTTTCAATTTTCAAATCTTCTTTTAATTTTGCAGTTATTGGATGAAAATCCTCTATTGTAACGTGCTTGGCAATGCCTTCGGCAAAATCTGCTATGCGTTCAAGAGCACCGCTTATTTTCATAAGTGAGAGCACAAGTCGCAAATCCACGGCAACAGGGGCAAATAGAGCTATGTAGTTTTCACAATCGCTGTCAATTTTAAGCTCAAATGTGTTCACCCGTTTTTCACGGCTTATAACTTCTCTGGCAAGTTCTGTGTCGTTGGTTAAATATGCCTGCTTGCATTTTTGCAGCTGGGAGAGAACAAGACGCCACATGTGGCTCATCTCTTCTTTGAGTGCTTTTAACTCCGTTTCGTTGTGCTTTGCTTTTTCCATAAAAACCTCTTTTTTAACCAAATCTCCCTGTTATATAGTTTTGAGTCTGTTTTTTCTGCGGGCTTATAAACATCCTCTTTGTCTCGTCAAATTCAATAAGTTCACCAAGCATAAAAAAGCCTGTTTTATCGCTCACCCTTGCCGCTTGTTGCATATTGTGCGTAACTATAACAATGGTGTAATTCGCTTTAAGATTGTAAATAAGCTCTTCTATTTTTGACGTGGAAATGGGGTCTAGGGCAGATGCTGGCTCGTCCATAAGTATAACCGAGGGTTTAACCGCCAAAGCCCTAGCAATGCAAAGACGTTGCTGCTGCCCACCGGATAATTCATAAGCAGATTTGTTAAGTTTATCCTTAACTTCGTCCCACAAGGCAGAATCTTTGAGTGATTGCTCCACTCGCGCGCTAATTTCGGCTTTGTTGCCCATTCTATTCACTTTAAGCCCATAAGCCACATTTTCAAAAATGGATTTTGGAAATGGATTTGGTTTTTGAAAAACCATTCCTATATCTTTGCGAAGAACATCCACATCAACGCTTTTGTCGTATATATTTTTGCCGTTCACAAGGCAACTGCCTTCTAGCCTTGTACCTGCTATAAGGTCGTTCATGCGGTTTAGCAAACGCAAAAATGTGGATTTTCCGCAACCTGAAGGGCCAATAAAAGCAGTTACGCTATTCGCCTCTATTTCTAAAGAAATATCTTTAAGGGCGTGGAAATCGCCATAGTAGAAATTGACATTCTTTGCTTCTATCATCAAGGTTAATCTAATTTTTGAAGGTTACAAACAATACGAGTTTTGGTTAAGATTTGGTTAAGATTTTGGAAGTTCATTTAGATTTTCTAAATTCTTTTCTCAAATGTCCATTTTATCTCTATTTTCCAGATTTATAACTCCAAAATACAAAGAGGAGGCAACTGGTTATATGGATAAAAACCCAGAATACATCTGGGTAAGCGATAGAAGCTCATTTAAGGCAATGCTTGCCATTTTGCAACAGGCATCTTCTTGCATTATGGACACCGAAGCCGATTCCATGCACCACTACCAAGAAAAACTGAGCCTGATACAGATAAGCGTTGGCAAATATCACTGGCTCTTGGACCCTCTCAGCAAGCTCAACATAAAACCGCTTTGGAAATGCAAAGCCCTTAAAAACATAACCTTCCACGCCTGCGACTACGACTTACGCCTATTAGCCAGATTCCACGATTTTCACCCCGAAAGCATTTACGATACCTCCATTGCCGCAAAGCTTTTGGGCGAAAAACAAACCGGACTTGCCGCATTGGTTGAAAAATATTTTGGAATAAAACTGAACAAATCAAACCAAAAAGCAGACTGGACACGCCGCCCGCTTTCTCCCGAAATGTGCCACTATGCAATGCTAGACACTGTTTATTTAGAGGCTATAAAAGAACTTCAATGCAAAAAACTTGAAAAACTGGGGCGTATGGAATGGCTACGCGAATCTTGCTGCACCCTGCTGATAAATTCAAAGAAAAATAAAAACGAACTTTCAGAAAACGAGGCAAAAGAGACTTGGCGCATAAAAGGTTCAAGTTCCTTTAAACCTTTTGAACTGCAACTGCTCAGAGCAATTTGGAATTGGCGCAATAAAATCGCTCAAAAAAGAGATGTTGCCCCTTACAGAGTTTTGAACCCTTATCTAATGCTAGACATAGTTAAAGCCATAGCAAAAAACAGAGGAAAAATAAACGAGCATAATTTGCCTAGGTTGCCGCGAAACATAAAAGGCGCTTTGCTTCAATCCTTTGTAAAAGAATTGAACGAGGCTGTATCTGCTCCTTCCGAAGAATTCCCCGGGCAAATACCTCGCAAAGCGGCTCCTCGCACCAACATAAACGAAGATTTGCGTGAAAAACTACGTGAATTGAGGAACGAAAAAGCCGCACAGCTTAAAATAGATTCTGGTCTTTTGGCAAAGCAAAGTCAGCTCAATGTGCTCGCAGATTCCTTATGCGGCACTTGGGAAGAAAAATTTGAAGCTGCTGAATTTATGGAATGGCAAAAGGAAATTTGGAAGTCTTTGGCATCCAAAGCCATTTTGCCAAAAACCCCAGCCGAATTCAGAAGTTTGGCAAAAGAGAAGCTCTCTGCAATGAGCGAAGAAAGCCGTGCAGAGGAATCGAAAAAATTGCTCGCCGAGCTTGCCAAACATCCAGTACTGGCAAATGGTTATATAGCCGCATTTTATCCGACAATGTTTGAACCTCAAATAGTTCCATTCTTAGAAAAACTTGCAGATGAGGGCAGGTTGCTTTTGCCAAGAGTACAAGATAAACAGAAAATGGAATTTGTTTCTATACAAAATTTAGAGAGCGAACTGCACAAAGGTGCTTTTGGAATAATGGAACCAAAACCAGACTTGCCCGCTTTTGAAAACTCGCCCACAGCCTTCCTTGTTCCGGGCATTGTGTTTGGAAAAGACGGTAGCCGAATTGGGCACGGCTCCGGTTATTACGACCGCTATTTATCCTCGTTCAAGGGAATTCCACGCATAGGCATTGCATATTCCGCTCAAATGAGAAACGCTCTGCCTCAAAACGCAATGGATATGAGAATGGACGAGGTATTGTGGGTGCGTGGGTAATTTTCTATATTTACCTCTAAAACGGAGATAATTTTATGAGCCGCAAAGAACGCAGGGCAAATGCACGCAGGGCAAAAATTGAAAATTTGCACAAACCGGTCAAAGCTAATCGGGGAGTTTTGATAGCCGTTGCCATATTCACAGTAGTTATAGTTATTGCCACCTATGTTATCAGGTACAGCAACAGTTAGTCAGTTATTTGAAACTGTCCAAAAATGCGTCTAGCTCGGCGTTGATTTTTTGCCTTTCTTTGTTCTCCATAAACCAGTCAATGGTTTGTTTTATCCCTTCGCTAAATGGAATTTTGGCTTGCCAATTTGTGGCGAACTTTTTTATTTTTGAATTGTCAAAAATGGCGCACCAAGCTTTGTCGCCCAAGAGACCTGCACCCAAATCGGGATTTTTCCCAGCTATTGTTTCGCTAGGAACACAGATGAATTTCGGTTTTGGCGCGCCAATGGCACTGGCTACGCACTGAGAAATTTGCCGCCAAGTTAGCCATTCATCACTTGTTATGTGAAAAGCGTTGCCAATGGCGGCTTCGTTTCCGAGCAGAGCAACAAATGCTGCGGCAAAATCTTTTGCGTGAGTGAGTGTCCACAGAGTAGTTCCATCTCCGTGCAGAATAATGGGTTTGCCAGCTAGCATTCTTGCGGAATTTGTCCAGCCAGAACTGCCCATAGCTGCGGGTATAATGGTATCGTAAGTATGCGAAGGACGCACCACTGTTATTGGAAAATCTTTTTCTCTGTACTCTTTGAAAAATAATTCTTCGCAAGCAATTTTATTTCGTGAGTATAGCCAGTAAGGATTTTTCAGCGGAGTGCTTTCTGTTATGGGTACCGCACCAAGAGGCTTTTGATATGCAGAGGCACTGCTGATGAATATGAACTGCTTGCAAATACTTCCGTAAAGTTCAATATCTGTTTTTGCTTGCTCTTCAGTGAAGCATATAAAATCTGCCACAACATCAAACTTCAAATCTTTTATAATATCTTTAACTGAATTTGAATTGCCAATATCTGCTTTTAACCTATGAACCTCACTTGGAAGCTCGCGCCTCATAACAGAACCGCTATCTCTGTTCAATACCCACACCTCACAGCCTTTTTTAAGAGCTTCTTGGGTGCAATTCCAGCTAATATTGCCATTTCCGCCGATAAATAGGATTTTCTTGTTTTCCACAAGAAAAAAATACTAAATTACCCCCATGACTAGACCGAATTTGCTTCCTGAGTGGAAAGCTCTGGAAGCGCAAGCTCGTAGCGCACAGAAAACACATATGCGCGATTTATTCAAAGCAGACCCAGGCCGAGGAACAAAATACTGTTTAGAGGCAGCGGGTATTTATCTGGATTATTCCAAAAACCGCGTCAATTCAGATACCCTTGACCTGCTGGTTAATTTGCTCCAGAACTGCGGCTTTGAAAAAATGAGAGAAAAGTTTTTCACAGGTGAAAAAATAAACCATACCGAAAAACGAGCAGTTTTGCACACCGCCCTTCGTTACCAAGGTACAGGGCCTATACTGGTAGATGGCAAAGATGTGATGCCAAATGTGAGAGCCGTGCTCGCTCATATGAAGGAATTCACCGCTCAAATTCGCAGTGGCGAGTGGAAGGGACATAGCGGCCGCCCAATAAAAACAATAGTGAATATAGGCATAGGCGGTTCTGACTTAGGTCCTGTGATGGTTTGCGAGGCACTTAAACACTATGCCGGAGAAAATTCTCCAAAAATTTATTTCGTTTCCAATGTGGACGGCACACACATAGCAGAAACATTGAAAGCGGTTGATTTAGAAGAAACCCTTTGGGTGGTGGCTTCCAAAACTTTTACAACTCAAGAGACAATGACCAATGCAAACACCGCCAAAGCCGCTGTGCTTGCCAAGTTTAACGGAGACATTGCCTCAATAGCCAAGCACTTTATAGCTCTTTCCACCAATGCGGCAGAGGTCTCCAAGTTTGGCATAGATACAGCCAATATGTTTGAATTCTGGGACTGGGTTGGCGGTCGCTATAGTTTGTGGTCTGCCATAGGGCTACCCATAGCACTGCGCATAGGTTTTGAAAATTATATGTTCTTGCACGCCGGCGCTTACGATATGGACCAGCATTTTAAATCTGCCCCTATTGAACAGAACATACCCGTCATTTTGGGGCTGCTCGGCGTTTGGTACAACAATTTTATGGGTGCAGATTCTTACACAATTTTGCCTTACGACCAATATATGCACCGTTTTGCGGCATATTTCCAACAAGCAGATATGGAATCCAATGGAAAAACAATAGACCGCGAAGGACAAAAGGTAGACTACCAAACCGGTCCAATTTTATGGGGCGAACCGGGCACAAATGGGCAACACGCTTTTTATCAGCTCATACATCAGGGCACAAAGATGATACCCTGCGATTTTATTGCCCCAGCCAATTCACTTAACAAAGTGGGCGACCATCACCGCAAACTGCTCTCCAATTTCTTTGCCCAAACCGAAGCCCTGCTCAACGGCAAAACCTTGGAAGAAGCCCAAAACGAGCTAATCCAGTCAAATAAATCAGACGAAGAAGTGGAATTTTTGGCTCCGCACAAAGTTTTTGAAGGCAACAGACCTTCAAATTCCATTATGGTGAAAAAAATAGACCCAAGAACTTTGGGAGCTTTAATAGCTATGTACGAGCATAAAATTTTTGTGCAGGGTATTATTTGGAATGTGAACAGCTATGACCAATGGGGGGTGGAGCTAGGCAAGCAGCTTGCCGGCAAAATTCTGCCCGAACTTGAAGAGGGCGAAAATTCCCCAGATATTGAGCTTAACCACGATTCCAGCACCAATGCTCTTATAAAGTGGTATTTGAAAAACAAGGAATAGGGGGCATTATGGGCAAAATTCTTTTTTCTATGCTTTTTTTGGCTTCTTTCTGTTTTGCGCAGCAAAAAAGCATTGTTTTGGACGGTGGCGTAGAAGTTACATCCATAGACGACCAGCCAAGGGAAATGGATGCCTCTCTTTTCAGTGGCAAATTAACCGAGGCTCAAAAACTCGCTTATATGCCAAATGGCAAAACTCCGGCATCGGTTAATGTGTTTTTGGTAAAATCCGGCGGAAAAACCTATTTGATAGATGCTGGTTTTGGAAATGCGGTTAAAGACAAACGCATAGACACAAAAAAGATAGATGTGATTTTCATAACCCACGAGCACAGCGACCACATTTCCGGCCTTTTGAAAGAAGACGGCACCGCAAACTTTTCTGCCCCTGTGTTCATTTCCAAGCTAGAAAGCGAATATTGGCTAAAAAAAGAAACCCCAAACTCCGATTTGCAAAAAAAATTGGCAAATGTTTACGCTTCTCGCTACAAAACATTTAACTTTGGCGACACTCTTGCACCCGGCATTGTAGCCATAAATGCAATAGGTCACACACCCGGACACACAGCCTTTTTAATAGGAACGGGCAAACAAAAACTTTTAATAGCAGGCGACTTTCTCCACGCCGCCGCTTTGCAATTCCCAGAACCAACCGAATCCGCAAGTTTTGACATGGATAAAGAGCAATCCGTTAAAACTAGAAAATCTTTGATGGAGCAAGCCGAAAAAAACGGCTGGATAATAGCTGGAATTCACGTTCCAAATCCGGGGTGGGGAAAGGTTAAGAGCAATGGGAAAGGTGGGTTTATTTTAAATAACCCGTAAGTCGCACATAATTTTCTGGTACATTTAAATTCCAAACGCCACTTTTCCACTCGGCTTTTTTGTCTATGTTTTTTATTTCCAGTTTCAAAGAGTCTTTTCCAAAAAAGGCCAAAACGGAATTATCACTATACTCCAATGCCAAGTTTGAGGGTTGTTTTGAATTATCGCAATTCAGTGAATTTATTTTTTGCCCAAAGAATAAAAGCGAAAATTTGTGAATATCAACTCCGCCATAAATTGGAATAAAAACGCAATCTCCCTCTCCTTCCATATAGCGCTCGTTTTGCGAAAAAACAATTCGCCAGCCATCTCGCTTCCAAAGAATGCTTGCCGCACTAAGCCCCAAAGTTCCGCTCAACTCAAGGCGATATTTCTCATTTGGAACGGCAAACAAAACCGCAGACAATTTCTCTTTCACATTTCCCTGCGAAACAGCAATAACCGCTTTGACTTTTGCGCTATCTGGCAAGGCAATTTGTTTATCTCCAAAATAAGATTTTGGGCGAGAGGAGCAGGAAAATGTTTGAACCAGAATGGTAAGAACAAACAAATTTATCAGAATTTTTGAGATATTATTCATTATTCCTTCATTTTTGCTCTGTAAGCTTTTGCTCTTTCGTCTAGTTTTAAGGCTTCGCAAACTTTGGCTAGGTGTAGCCATAATTCGTTTGCCTTCATTCCTGAGGCTTCTAATTTTTCAAGTATTTTCAGGGCTTCTTCGTATTTACCTACTTTGTAAAGCCCCCAAGCCTTTGAGTCTAAATATGAAGATTCTTCTGGCATAAAATGGAGTGCTTTTTCCACAAGGGACAAACCTTTGTTCACATCTTTATCGTGGTCAATAAGCATATAGCCCAAATTATTCAAAGCGATATGGTTTTCCGGCTCAGTTGTCAAAAGCTGTTCAAGCCATATAATGGCAACGGTTATGCTATCCATCATTTCGTAATTGTTCGCTATTCTAAGTGCTATTTTAGAAGTGAATTCCTTTGAAGGATGCATATAAAATAAGGTTAATAAAACCTCATTTGCATCGTGGTATTTTTTTAAATTAGATAGAATTTCTGCTTGGAGAAAACCGTATTCGGCATATTGTATTCCGTTTGCCCTGAAAGCCTCGCCTAGCAATACAGCAGTTGCGGAATCAGAGGCACCTGTTTTATCGTAGAGAAAAAGCTGTTTTTCCAAAAGACGCGGTGGATAATCCAATTCTGGAAGCAGAATATCGTAAATCCTTTTAAGTTCAGGATAATTTTGCACAAGCTCCAGCAACTGAGCATACTCATAAAGAACACCCAAATTCCCGCTTATCTTATCTGATGCTTTTTTATAGTAAAGTGCCGCGCTATCTAAGGTTCCATTTTCTCTGTAAAGCCTAGCTAAAAAAAGAAAATTGTCTCCTGTTGCTTTTGGGCTTTGCACAGCTAATTTAAGCAGAGGGAACGCTTCGCCAGACTTGTTTTGTTTTAATAAAATTTTAATGAGTTCGTCTAGCAAAAAATGGCTCGTTGGTTCATTTGCAAGCGCTCTTTTGTAGAAAAGTTCCGCAAAAATAATTTTACCGTCTTCCATCATATCCAAAGCACGCAAATAAGATTCGTGCGCCACAACCGCGCTTGGAGTATCTGCTTTTAGCATTGTGTCTATTTTTGCAAGCTCTGCCGCCATATTGATTTTTGGTTCCGCGTTTGCAGCAGAAGCAGACACATCTGGCTTTGGGCTACTTGAGCAAGAGATTATCATTATTAAAATCCCAAACCCTAAACCCCATACTCCATACCTAAATTTATTATTTTTCATTCTCACTCCGCTACCGTTAAATCTATTGATGTGCCTGCTTCCAAATATTCACCTGGCTTTGGGTTTAGTTCCAAAACAGTATTTGGCAATTTGTCTTCTAACTGAATGGTTATTATGCCTCCGACTTTGAAACCCAATGAATCTATAATCTCCTGTGCTCTGGAAAGCGACATTTGCCGCAAATTAGGCAGCAAAATTTTCCCAGAGCTATTGCCCGAAGATATAACGATATTTACTTTGGAACCTATGCGCACATATTTGCCAGCTTCTGGCTCTGTGCGAATAACCACACCTCTTGGAATTTCTGAATGTGCTCCTTCTATTCTGGAACCTAGCAAAAGCTCAAGCCTTTGCAGTGAAATTTCTGCCTGCCTTTGGCTTGCACCACGCAAATCTGGAATAACAACTTCTTGCCTACCTTTTGAAAGAGTTAAAAGAATGGTTCTATTTCTCTTCACCGTTCTGCCAGCAGCAGGCATTTGAAGCAGTACGTGGTTTGCTTCTATTTCTCCGCTATACCTGCCATCTTTTGCCCACTTGACATTTAAACCCGCACTCCGCAAAGCAGCTTCGGCTTCGTCTGCTGGCAAATCCACCACATTTGGCACAGGCATTGTTTTTGCAGACTGCCCAGACATAGCAGGCATAATAACCCAATTTGCCAAAATGGCAAGAAAAAGCATAGCAAACACCCAAAAAACAACGGCAAAAAGTATCGGACTACGATTTAAATATACAAGAAAACGTTTCATGTTATATGGTTTAAAGTAGAAAATAATGAAGTGTTTTTCACATTTATGGCGTGATAATTTACAACGTTCTGTTTCTTCTAAATTCAACCAAGTTTGAAATTTCGTGGTTAAGCTCGTTCTCTTTTAGCAAATCTTCCAAATGGCAGGACATTCTCCAGCTCCAGTTTTGAGGGCCTATGGTGCCGGGGACATTCACCCTATCTATTTCTGGGTTTTGCGGAATGAATTTTTGAGATAGTGCCATAAAATCTTGTAGAGGCAAAATTGCAACAAGGCTATTTGAGTGGAACAAGTTTTTAATTATGATGTTCACGTGCCCAGCATTCAAAACCGCAGGCGCAGAACCGTCCCCTCCAATATGCTTCCAGTAAAAATCCTTGTCAAAATCGTGCTCTGTCCAAAGCCCTAGTAGAGTGGAAGAATCGTGGTTGCTGGTTGTGCAAACAGATAGTCTGGGATACTGAGAAAGCGGTATGTATGGTTGCCCAGCTTGCTTCCAGTCGCGGTGCCAGCGCTCAACCCTGAGCGCCAAAATGCCAAGGCTTTCCAAAACACCCGGAACGCAGTTCGGCACTGCGCCCAAATCTTCTGCGCACACGAGCATATCGGCTTCTTTGGATAGTACTTCCAAAAGTTTGTGACCGTTTTTTCCCCACAAGTCTTCTTGAATTTCCTCGTTGTGCTTCATTACGTTTTTAATGGTGTTTCTTTCGTGTTCGGGCAAGGTGAGCAACACAGAGGAGTTATACCAATACCAATATGGGTGAAGTACCTCTTCGCCACTGCTAGGCGTAAATACTCTGTCCCAATAGACATTCAGCAGGGCATCCTTAATGTGCTGATCTTCATCCAAAGCCATAATTGAACGCTCGGAGTGGTATTCATTTCTCAAAATATAGCGGCCATAAGAACCCTGCAAAGGCTCAAAATATTTTTGCTTTGCCATATCTGTAGCAGGGCCAAATCTGCTTTGAAGTTGCTCGTCTCCAAAATTCGGGTTGGTTAAATAATGCACGGTTTCCCTTGGAATGCCAGCTTGCGCAAGTTCGTTCATATAAATTGGAATGGACGGGACAAAATGCCCCAAAATTCCGGTGTATTCTTGTTCTGGCACCACCCATATTCTGAAAAATCCAAGAACGTGGTCTATGCGGTATGCGTGGTAAAATTTTGCGGCGTGCTTAATCCTGTCGCGCCACCAGCTAAAATTTTCCCTTTCAAGGTTATCCCATTTGTAAGTTGGGAATGCCCAGTTTTGCCCACTGTAGCAGAACATATCGGGTGGGGCTCCGGCACGGTTGTCCAAGCTGAAAAACTGCGGGTAATGCCAAGCATCCGCACTATCTTCGTTTATTAAAATGGGAATATCGCCTTTTAAGCGAATGCCCAGTTTGTTGAGCTCCGAAACGGCTTTCAAGAATTGTTCTTCTGCAACCCACTGCATCCATTTTTGAAACATAACATCGCTTGCTTTTGGTTTTTCCTTTTTTTCCCAATGTTTCCACGAAGCCTCGTGGTTTTCGGCTTTGAGGGCACAAAATACGGCATAAGAGTTAACCCATTCGTTTTGCTCCAGCCATTTTGTGAAATGCTCATTTCCCAGAATTTCGTGCCTTCTTTTGTTGAAAATCTCACGCAGGGCGTGGCGTTTGTAGCGAACCACTTCCACATAAGGAATGCGTGGATGTTTCATAAACTTTTTATTGTGTTTATCCGGTTCTTCACCTAAAATCTCGTGTGCGCCTTCCACTTCTTGCAGGCGTATATATACGGGGTTAAGAGCGAATGCGCTTCTTGCGCTATAAGGGCTTGATTCCTCGCCTGTGTCGTTTACTGGCAAAAGCTGAATTAAATCCAGCCCACATTTTTTTGCCCATTTCCCAAAAGGGATAAGGTCTAAAAACTCGCCAATGCCAACGCTATCTTTTGAAAGCAGAGAAAACAAAGGAACCACAACGCCCGTTTGATAAGATGAAATTTTACCGTAATTCATGGGGTTAATATAGTAAACGAAAGCGGCAATTTTACCAATTGGGGTGGTTTGCGGGAGAGTTTTACGTCAATGGCGGTTTTTACGGCTTGGCGTTCTTCAAAAGAGAGATTTTCTTTCCATTTGTATTCGTAGATGCCGTTTTCGTTTATTTTTTTGCCCATAATCCCAAAGAGAAGACCCGCCTCATCTTGATAGACAATCCACTGGTTGCCAATACGCAAAACATTTGCATTTACCATTTCGCCATTGTTGCGAACTATGGTGCGATTGCTGATTTGCACTTCATCGCCAAGGCGGATTTCCTCTGCATAAATGGCACGCAAACGCGAGAAGCCTTCCTCTACGGCTGCCGCACCGCTTTCCAAATCCGAACAAAGTGCAGATGTCCTTTCAAGCCTAATTTCCGTGTCCCAGGGCAAGCTGGTTTTTATGAAATTCTCCAACTGCCGGCAATGCCCAGCGAGCTGCGCACCCAATGCTTTACGTGTTGCGTTCACGTTTTCAATTTGCGTTTGCGCAATAGATACCGAATTCTTTTCCTTTTGCATTTCAGCATTCAATTCTGACAATTTCAGTTTTAATTCCTCAATTTCCCCTTGCCTGCGATCAAGGTCTGTTTTTTGCCTAGTCTGCTGGTCTTTGCCAAATTTCTGCTCCGACTTTGAAAGCGAATCTGTTTGGGTTATTTGGGCATTTATTTTTTTAATATCATTTTGAATATTCTGCTTTTCCGCAAGCAAAGCGGCTTTTTGCTGTTCAAATTCGTCTGCGGCAAAAGCTGCGGGGATAAGCAGGAGTATAATTGGGAGCAATTTTTTCATTGTGGAGTAATATAGAAATTTTACACTTTGTCGGGGGACTTAGTGTAATGTCTCTACACTTTTACAAGGGACTTTTGGTTGTTTTCCCTTCTATTTTACTTTTCGCCCGCTTTTCATTTTACTTTTCGCCCCTTTTTCATTTTACTTTTCGCCCCGATAAAAGAGGAGTTGCTGAAATAAGCCCTAAAATCAATAAGCTTTTAAGTCTAAATACATTATCCTTGTGGAATCATTTTTATCATTATTTTTATGGTCATGGCATTGGAAATGTGGCTATGCTTTTCATAAATTCATAAGAACGCTTCATTCTTTCTTTTTCCTCTGCGGATGCTGGAACCAAATTATCCATCTCCTTTTGGAAGCGTATAGAATCTTTGCCTTTTATTGTAGGCGTTTCTTTAATCGGTCTTGCCATATTTGCCTCATTTATAATATAGCAAATGCAACAACTATGCCACTCACAAAAACTGCAAATTTGGCTTGCTACTGCGGTTTTAAAGTGTCAAGAAAGTGTTTAGACAGTGTTTAAACAGATTTTGGACAATTTTGGCAACCCGACCCGCCAGTCCCCAACGCTTGCACAGTAGAACCGCACAAGGTGTTAACATATTGGGCTAAAGGCAGGTCGAGTTGCATCCCTGCTTGCGCAGGGACACCAAGCAGCTTTGGCTAGGCATTGGCAATGGAGTAATAAGGAAACCATTGGGTGCGAAGCTAAATCTGACTTGGTCTTTTTTTTCTTGCTACATAGTTTTCATAACCCCGCCGCATTAATCATTTTTTTTGCTTTTCTCCAATTTTTTATTGCTTGACCATTTTTAGATTTTTGTTGGAAAAAAGGCGTTATTTTATATTGTAAATCTTTATGATTCGCATTCCATTTTTCAACCCACTCTTCAACTTTTGTCTTTTTCGAGTTAGAAGAAATATTCCCTATGCTTTCTGCACAAAAAATTATTTTACATTTATGAAGTGCAAAGTATTCTAGTGTTTCTTTGAGCTTCTTTTTACTATCTCCTTCACTTCTTATACCAATTGAGAAATCCTTGATATTGTACATTTCAACTCTTAGAATATCATAAGCATCTGGCTCAAGAATATTCTTGTTTCTACAATTTGGGTATTTTAGGCTCAATATCCTATATACTTCCTTTATCGTGGAAGATTTACCACAATTACCTTCTCCGTATAAAACATAAATATCACCCATAATATTTTCTCTTTAATGCCACCCCCAAAGGGGGGCAGCGAATGATTGTTTAGGAGCCTGTTGCTTTTTTCTTATTACCCAACTCGTGGAAACGCGGAGTCAATGCTTCACAATCGGAGTTCGTTCCAATAGAAGTGGTTATATCCCCTCCGGCTGTCGCCAATGCACCCAATTCTAATTCCCATTTAACTTCTTCATCTTTTGTGCAATCTCCTAGTGTCCCCTTACTTGACGTGGCTGACCACGTAACCTTTTCTTTAGTTGTTGCGTTAAGTGCCACACCATCTACCTTGTATACAAATTTGCTACCCGGAGATGTAAAAGGACTTGCCTCATCCGTCTTAGAAGCACCGGGGAATATATAGGCAATTTTTTGATTGCCACCATATTCGCCGATTTCTGCGATTGCTGCTTGCTGAAGTTTAAGCCAAGTGCCAGCTGCACCTGGTATCTCTTGTGCTTTTGCTTTTGCAGTCATACCGAACAGCTTTGGAATGGCTATTGCGGCGAGAATACCGATGATCACAATAACAACCATCAGCTCGATAAGGGTGAACCCTTTTTTGAATTTTTGAGTAGACATAAAGTCCTCCATATTGAACGAGCCTACTCTTTTCCACGGTTTTCGGCATTCCCGCGTTGCGTTTTAACGTTCCTTAAAACGCAACGTTTTTGCCCTTTTTTGCAAGCTGATTTTTTCGCAGAAAACGACACAATTTTGACAAAAAGGGTGGCAAAATGACAAAAATATGACAAAAGTAGCCTAAAAATGGTCACATTGGTGAAAAATAATGTATATTAATAGTGTTGCATTTAAAGGAAGGGTTAAATGCAACGTTTTTTTATCAATTCCAAGGATTGCTAAGAGAATCTTGACAATACCCGATTTTTTTTCTATATTTTAGACCCTACTGGGGTATCGTCAAGTGGCTAAGACCGCGGGTTTTGATTCCGCTATTCGTTGGTTCGAATCCAGCTACCCCAATAAAAAACAGGAGAGAATATGCAACTAACAACTCTTAATGCAAAAATCCGCACCGCAGGCTCTTCCCGCGATTGTGGTCGTACCCGCAAAGCGGGCGAAATACCAGCCATTTACTATGGCAAAGGCTCAGAATCTGTCTCCATAAGCGTTTCGGAGAAAGAATTGGAGGCTGTCCTTGCCCCCGGCAAAAGGTACACCTTGCTGGATTTGGTCATAAACGGCAAAAATGGCAACCCAGCCATAGTTTATCAATACCAAAAACACAATATCTCGCAAAAAATCATCCATGTGGACTTTTTGAAGATAGAAGAAAACACTCCTATCGCAGTGCGTGTTCCGGTTCGCCTCTCTGGCATACCCGTAGGCGTAAAAAACCAGGGCGGGAACCTTTCGCAAGAGAGCCGCTACCTCAAACTGCTGGCAAAACCTTCGGATATCCCTGCAAACATAGAACTAGACATTTCCGAAATGCCTAACAACACAACCTATTATGCAGAAAAACTGGATTTGGGCAAAGTATCCCTGCTGTCTCCAAAACGCACGGTTATATTCACCATATCCAAAGGCCGCGAAGAAACCGAAGCTGCCGCGCCTGCCGCTGCTGCTGCCGCAACCCCTGCACCTGCTGCTGCCGCTGCTGCACCTGCCGCTGCTGCTGCCAAAAAAGAAGAGGCCAAGCCCAAAAAGGATGCCAAAAAGAAATAGCAAGGCTAATATATGCCTAATGTAGCTATTCGTGAAGACGACATAATGATAAAGCTCCGCAATTTGCGAAAGAGCTTTGGCAAGCAAGATGTTCTGTTGGATGTGAATCTGGACATTAGGCGTGGCGAAACAATAGTGATAATAGGGCAATCCGGAGGTGGAAAGTCTGTTATATTAAAGCACATGATAGGTCTTTTGCAGCCCGATGGCGGCGAAGTGAGCGTTGACAATGTGACAATTTCCACTCCAAAATTTTTTGATACCCACACAATACGCAAAAGAATGGGTATGCTCTTTCAAATGGGAGCTTTGTTTGATTCAATGAACACAGGCGAAAACATAGCCTTTGCTTTGAGAGAACACCACCCCGAACTTACCGAAAAACAAGTTCAAGATACAGTGACCGAAAAACTGAAACTCATAAATTTGGTGCCGGAGTTCCGCACAAAAATGCCAAACGAACTCTCTGGCGGTATGAAAAAGCGTGTTGCGCTGGCTAGAGCCATAGCCCTTAGCCCCGAAATACTTTTATACGATGAACCAACCACAGGTCTAGACCCGATTACTTCCGATGTTATAAATGATTTGATTTTGGATATGCAGTCTAAGCTAGGCGTAACCTCTGTTGTGGTGACTCACGATATGGTTAGTGCATTCAAGGTAGCAGACCGCATTGCTATGCTTTACAAAGGCCGCATTATTGAAATAGGCACAGTTGACGAAATAAAAAACACCGAAAATCCATTTGTAAAGCAATTCATAACGGGTCAAAGAAACCTGCCAACAGACACAAGAATTTAATATGCATCTCTTTGTAGGTTTGGGCAATCCGGGGCAAAAATACGCTAATACAAGGCATAATCTGGGCTTTATGGCTATAGATAGTTTGTCTGCCAAATACTCAAATGGAGCAATTTGGAAAACCCAGTGCAAAGCTCAGACCCAAAAAATAAATATCGCTGGTAAAGAAGTACTGCTCGCAAAGCCGCAAACCTTTATGAATTTAAGCGGCGAGAGCGTGCAAGCTCTGCTTTCTTTTTACAAAGCAAAGCCGGAACATTTGCTAGTATTCAGCGATGATATTAACTTAGCTTGCGGCACAATGCGAATAAGGCCAAATGGCAGCGCAGGCGGGCAAAACGGCTTGAAGAACATCGTGGAGCATATTGGGCAAAATTTTCCGCGTGTACGCATTGGAGCTGGCAAAGTTCCTGAGCATTGGGATTTGATAAATTGGGTTCTCTCTGCCATAAGCAAAGAGGATGCAGAGCTTTGCAAGCAGGTTCTCGGTAAAATTCCCGATTTGTGCGAGGCGTATTTAACGAAGGGTATAGCGGCGGCACAAAATGAGTTTAATAAAGCTCCCTCAGCCTAGCCATCAAATCCTTATACTCAATCTCCTTTCCGTTCTCCTTTTCCCACTGAGCAACATCAAAAGGTTCCAAAATTTGCGATGATACTTCATAAATATTTTTTGAACTTTTCTTCTTCTCAAAAGAAACTGCTGTTCCCTTTATCGCAATAGGCAAAATCGTGGCTTTCAACTCTACTGCCATTCTAAATGCTCCGCTTTTCCAAGCTCCCATTTCTCCGGTTTTGCTCCGCGTTCCCTCTGGGAAAATCACAATTTGAGGTGGTTTTGCAGCGGAATAATTGAGCATTTTATCCATAAATTTTTGCCCAGCTTTTTTGGACTGTCTTTTAATAAAAATGCAACCTATTTTTCTCATCCAATAAGACAAAACTGGAATTCGTGATAACTCTACTTTTGCCAAAAATCCAAGCGGCCTTTGCGCAGAAGTTAAAATAACGGGAATATCTGCATACGAATTGTGGTTTGCAATCGCAATAACTGGGCGGCTCCAATCCACCTTTGCCAAATTATATTGACTGCTAACATTTAAATCAATTCGCAAAGTTTTAAGGCAGAATTTTGCCCAATTCAAAAGTTTTTCCTGCAACCACGTATCTGCGGTGCTGGCTCTGAAAATTTTTTCAAAAAAGTATATTGGAATATGGTAAAGCATATAGCTTATGACTTTAACCACAGTGATAATTTTAAAAATCAAAACTGGCATTGCTATTCCTTTTTTTGGTTTTCTCTCTTCGCAATATTTTAAAAAACGGGAAGCCTTGAAATTTTTTAGCTTGCCTTTAAAATACCTCTGCTTGCAATATAAAAAATATATATGAGCCTCTGCCCTCGTTACCCCAACATAAAAAAGCCGCTTTTCTTCACCAAGTTGCTTTTTTCTCTCCTTGGGATTTTCCGGTAATTCCCCAGGGCTTAAACTCTCGGCAAGGCTGCAATAAAAAACAACCGGATATTGAAGCCCTTTTGAGGCGTGAATGGTCTCTATATGCACACCGTCAAAATCCTCTGGGGATTCATCTTCAATAACCGGAATTTTGCAATCCTTTAACGCAAGCTCATAATACTCGCATTGGCGGTTATAGCGGGAAAGCAGGGCAAAATCGCTCCATTTCATTGAGTATTCCTCTTTTAAAAATTTAATCTCATAAACCAGTTTTAAAATTTCCTCTTCTGCCGTTTGCGAAACCAAAATTTCTGGTTTTCTGTTTTCCTTGAAAAGAGTGTAAGGGCGCAATGCCCCTGCTCTTAGATTTTTTCTAAAAGCAAGAGGTTTGTCTGTGAAAATTCTGTTTGCCGCCTCTAAAATATTAGCGGTGCTGCGGTAGTTCCATTCCAGTTTCAAAACCTTGCAATTTGGAAAATCTTTTTGAAATCTCAAAATGTTTCCGATATCCGCACCTCTAAACCCATAAATTGCTTGGTCGTCATCGCCCACAGCAAAGAGGTTTTTGCTGTTTCCCAAAATTGCCCGCACAAGCCTGTATTGCGAAGGGTTTATATCTTGGTATTCGTCTATTAAAATTTCGTTCCACATATTTTGGCAATACTCTCTAACTTCTCTAAACTCAGATAACAAGCGAATTGAAAGCCAAATTAAATCCTCAAAAACTATTTCCGCACTTTTAAGCACGTTTTGCCTCAATTTTTCCAATTTCTCTTTGCCTAGTTTTAATTCTGGGCAAAACAGGTTTTCCCTATTTACGCTACCTGCCTTTATGTTCAGTTCCATAAGCCAGTCTTGAAATTCAAAATCGCTTTGCTCCTTTGGCATAGGAATTTTTTGGAAGCCCATACGTTTCCAATTTTCAACGCCCTGAATCTGCATTTTCAAAATTCTAAGGGCAAGTGAGTGAAATGTGCAGAGCAAGGCTTTGGAATCCGGTGCTAATTCCTTTACCCTCTCATCCATTTCCCCAGCAGCTTTTGCCGTGAATGTCAATGCCAAAATATTTGCAGAATTCACCCCCTGCTCAATTCGATACAGAATTCTCTTTGTTAAAACTGAAGTTTTCCCAGAACCTGCCCCTGCCAAAATGAGCAAAGGCCCTTCCTCTGCATGTGAATGCAAAACCGCTTGTTTTTGTTCGGTATTCAAACCGTGTAAAAGATGTGTCTCAGCCATATTTTCTCCTTGTCTATTTACTTAGACGGAGAAAACGGCAAAAAATGCCAAAAAAAATAAAAAAATCTAAAAAAAGTGAATTTTTTACTCCCTTACATCTGTCACGCACCCCTTAATCGCTGCCGCAGCTACCATCGCCGGACTCATCAACAAGGTTCTGCCAGTTGGGCTACCCTGCCTGCCTTTGAAATTCCTGTTGCTGGAACTTGCGCTTATTTGCCTGCCCTGCAATTTGTCTGGGTTCATAGCGAGGCACAAGGAACAGCCCGCTTCACGCCACTCTGCGCCCGCTTCGGTGAAAATTTTATCCAAGCCAAGAGCTTCGGCTTCTTTTTTTATCTTTTGCGAACCTGGCACAACCCAGAATTTCACATTTGGGTTCACCTTTTTACCTTTCAAAACTTCGGCTGCGACTTTTAAGTCTCCCAACCTGCCATTTGTGCAACTGCCCACAAATGCTATATCTATTGGAATTCCAGCAATGGGCGTTCCACCCTTGAAACCCATATAATCATAGGCTTCGCCTGTGCCTTCGGGGATTTTTTCATTCACCATAACGCTTTGCTCAGGGGTTATGCCCCAGGTTACGAATGGTGCAAGTTTGTTGCAATCAATTTCAACTTCATCATCATAAACAGCATCGGGGTCGCTTGCAACGCTTTTCCAATATTCAAGGGCTTTGTCCCAAGCCTCGCCCTTGGGCGAATATGGCTTGTCTTTCAAAAAGTCAAAGGTTTTTTGGTCGGGGTTGCAGTAGCCAACTCGTGCGCCGCCTTCAATGGCTAGGTTGCATAAGGTCATTCTGCCTTCCATATCCATTTCTTCAACAACATTTCCGGCAAATTCGTAAGCATAGCCAACTCCGCCGTTCACGCCAAGTTTGTTTATGTAGGCAAGGGCGGCATCTTTTGGAAAAACGCCTTTACCCAGCTTGCCGGTGAATTTAATTCTGCGAATTTTCAAGGGGCTCATTGCTAGCGTTTGAGAGGCAAGCACGTCTGCGACTTGCGAAGAACCTATGCCAAAAGCTATGGAACCAAAAGCTCCGTGAGTTGCCGTGTGGCTATCTCCGCAGGCTATTGTCATTCCGGGCTGGGTAACTCCCTCTTCGGGACCAACTATGTGTATAACGCCTTGTTCTTCAGTATCGGGACCAAAAAAGCGAATGCCAAAATCTTTGCAATTCTGTTCCAAGCGGGCAAACATCTCCTCAGCCACAGGGTCTTTGAGCGGTCTAGAACGCTCGCCGCTTGTGGTGGGTATAATGTGATCCACAGTTGCAAAAGAGCGATTTGGATAGAGAACGGGCAGCCCGTCTTCTCTAATCATTGAAAATGCCTGTGGGCTTGTGACCTCGTGCAACAAATGTAAGCCTATAAAGAGCTGATATTGCCCAGAGGGCAATTTGGCAACCGTGTATTTCTCAAAAATTTTCTGATAAAGCGTTTTTCCCATAGAGGGTAATATAAAAAATCTCCATTCAAGGGGGGAATGCTGATTGCAAAAATTCCTTTGCCATTTTTTCTGCCACTTCTTTGCTGCTCACTTCGCCCTCAAGTTGCTTTTCAAAAATCTGCTTTATTATTTCGCCAACACGCGGACCTTGTTTAAAACCCATATCCAAAAGCATTTTGCCAGTTAATAAAGGTTCGGGGGCTTCTTCCCAAATTCCCATTTCTTTGCCTATTTTTAAAGCATTTTCGTATAAATTGGCATCGTTTTCAATTGCGCTTTTCAGCATTGCAGGGAGTTTCAATCCACCTGCTTTTAATGCGCATCTGTTCAAAGAACTCTTGCTATCCAAGTTGAGCTGAGAAAGAGAATTTAACAGAGCTGGAACTTTTTTCAATAGAACATTTACAGGAATCCATTTTTTTAAGAAATCAAGAGGTTTTGCATTCGGTAAGCATAAAAGCCCAGCAAACATTATTATTTCTGCTTCGGTGGAATTCAAGCCACCTCTATGTTTTGCTATGTTGTCTAAAATATTCCCAAGATTTGCGTGGTTGCTTTCAATGCCAATTTCAAAAAACATTTTCTGTAAACCAACCTCGCAAAAAATATCAAGCCCATAAGAAGGCTTAACTCCTTTCAAAAGCCATTTGCGAAATTCCTCCTCTATTCTCTCTCTGGATAAATCGTTCAAAGAAAGAGTTTTGCAAAGTTCTATCGTTTCTTTTGCCGCTCTTAATTCAAAGCGTGCCGCAAACTGAACCGCTCTAAGCACTCTGAGCGAATCTTCTGCGAAAGCCTCGCTAACGTGCCTTAAAATTTTGCTCTCCAAATCTTTGCTACCATTATATGGGTCTGCAAGTTCCAAATTGGGAAGTTCCATGCCCATTGCGTTGATTGTAAAATCTCTACGTTTCGCCGCTTCTTCAAAACTCAAATTCGGGTCAGTTTGAACATCAAAGGCTCTGTGTCCGCTTCCTGTTTTACTTTCTGTTCTTGGAAAAGAAAAATCGTAGTGAATATTTTGCCGTGACAAATGCACAACGCCAAAAGCTTTTCCTATTAAATTAGGCTTGCCGTGTTTTGAAAGAATGGAGAGCAATTTCTCCTGATTAATTTTGTAAACCTCTATATCAAAATCGCGTATTTCATCGCGGGTGCCAAGCAAAGAATCTCGCACAAATCCGCCAACCAAAAAAGCCCGCCCACCTTCGGAGCGAATGTCCTCTGCTATCTGCAAAAGTTTTTTTGGAACAAGGTTATTCATTGTGAGGGTTAATTTAGATTTTTAAAATTTCTATCTTTACTTTAATGTACAATCAGCGTCTTATAGATGAAATGACCGAAAGGCTCAAGGAATTAAAGCTCCTTAAGGTTATTTTGTTTGGTTCTTACGTTAGGGGTAATCCTACGGAAGATAGTGATTTGGATGTTGTAGTTGTATTAGATTCGGAGGAAATGTCTAAAACTTTTGACGAATTTATAGAAAGAGGCAATCCTGTGTCGCTGGCTCTTCGCAAAATTCATAAAAAAATAGCTATGGATATAATAGTTTACACTCTTGCCGAATTTGAGTATTTGCGAAAGCAAAATGATTTTTTTATTGAAGAGATTGTAGAAACTGGGAAAGTTCTCTATGAAAGATAGTATAAAGGCGTAAAATTTAGAGAAATATAGTTATGAAAACATTATCTAATAAAGTATTTAAAGAAATCATTCAAAGTGGGCATATAAATCTTCTTATAGGTAGTGGTTGTTCTTCTAGTTATTTATCCACATTAAACGATATAGAACAGAGAATGAATAACGAAAATGAATGTGAAAAAGCAAAAAAAGAGTACTTTAAAATAATAATAAAATCGTTAGCGGTTTTGGAAGAAATTGAACAAATACAGGATAAAGATATTTTACAAAAAACAAAAAATGATTACGATGATTTTTTAGGTTTTTGGAATGAAGTCATTTCTAAAAGAAGGTTGCATATTGTTAACAAACAAGTAAATATTTTCACAACAAATTTTGATATGTTTTTAGAAGATTCTTGTGAAAGGCTAGAAATTTCATATAATGATGGATTTATAGGGAAGATAAAACCGAAGTTTGATGTTGCGAACTTTAATATCATTCAAAAATATAAAAGTTTACAGTTTGATAATATATCGGATATTCCTACTTTTAATATTATAAAAATTCATGGTTCTGTTTCTTGGTTAGAACAAGATAATAATATAATTTATTCTAAAGGTCAACATATTTCTAATTTTTCAGATTATAACAAAATTGCAATAATTAATCCAAATGCCAAGAAACATTTAGCAACAGTTCTTGATGTAAATTACGCTGCTTTATTGAGAAAATTTACATTAGAATTAGAAAAAGAAAATAGTCTTTTGTTAATATTTGGATTTTCACTTAATGATAAACATATAAAAGATCTTTTATATAGTGCAATGGAATCCAATCCTACTCTTATGGTAATTTATTTTTCTTATGAAAATTATGATGATATTAATGATAATTTAACGGAGAAAAAATATTTAAATCTATACATAATTGATAAATCAGACGAAGGATCACATTGTAACGATAAATTTTCTTTTGATAAGCAAATAAAATATATGAAAGATGTAATTTCAAATGAAAATGATGAAGGATATGGTAAAAAATAATGCGAAATGAGTTATTAAAAAAATCCATATTTTCAATAGGAATAGTTTCTAGTGTTGATGGTAAGAATATAAAAATTCGAGTAGATAAAGATAAAAATTTGCCGCATTTATTTTTCTATGGAAAATTAGTAAAAAATGTATCGGTGGGTCTTTCTAATTATGTAAAAATATTAAAAGGGTTTACGGAAATAATTTGTAAAGTAGAAGGAGAATATATAAATGAAGACAAAATTCACACAAGCAAAGAGTATGCTAGTGAAAAACAAAAAATAAATAGGTACTTAAATGTTACGATTTTTGGTTTTTATGATTACAATCATAGATTTCAACACGGCATAAAAGAAATGCCATTAATAGGAAGTGAATGTGAATTACTTTCAAAAGAAGAATTTGAAAAACTTCATAAATTATCTTCAGAAAATGAATTAACAATAAAATTGGGGGTATTAAGCGATGAAGAAACCCAACAAATAAATCTGTCAGCAAATAAATTGTTCACAGGTCATATTGGTATTTTTGGAAATACAGGATCTGGAAAATCTAATACTCTTGCAAAAATGTACGCAGAATTATTTAAGCTAGAAAACTTTATTGAAAATTCTGCAAAAAAATCTAAATTTATATTCATAGATTTCAACAGTGAATATTCAGGAGAAAAAACGTTAACAGTAAATAAAAGAGTATATAAATTATCAACAAATAGACCATTAGAAGATCATTATTCTTATTCTAAAGTTCCAATAGCAGAGAATAGTTTTATAGATATAGAACTACTGACAATTTTATCTAATGCAACAGAAAAAACTCAAAAACCATTTTTAAATCGTGCGATAAATTTATATAAGAAAATTTCTAAGGAAAAAGACGGTTTAGAATATTTCAAAAATAATTTAAGACAATTAGTACTAAGAATATTAAAATTGAAAGAAAAAAATTTAGCTTTTCTATGTATAGATAGATATAAACAAATACTTAAAATTGATGATGATATTATTATTCCTGAATGGCACAATAAATACAGTTATTTTCAATGTGGAGGAGATACTGAATATGAAAGTATAACAGATGAACAATATAAAAGTCAATCTATATATATAAACGCGAATGATTATAATTTTCCTAGTAATGTCATAGATAAATTTTTAGATTTTTTGAAATTACAATTACTATATGATTTATTAGACAATAGAGTTCAAAATGACCATATTTATCCTTGCATTGCTAGGTTGGAAAGCATTAAGAGAGATATACAAAAAGTATTCACTACTGATGTTAATATAAGTGACGATATTTTTAAAGATGACAATATAGTTGTAATAGATATGAAGTTGACTAACCAAAGTATAAAGAAAACGTTACCTTTAATTATTTTAAAAAAACAATATGAAGAGCATAGAGATAAATATAACAAAGATTCCTCTTTACACATTGTTATAGATGAGGCTCATAATATTTTATCAGAAAATTCAGTTCGAGAATCAGAAACTTGGAAAGATTATCGTTTAGAAACCTTTGAAGAAATTGTAAAGGAGGGGAGAAAATTTGGAGTATTTCTAACAGTAGCAAGCCAAAGACCATCTGATATTTCATCAACAATTATTTCACAATTACATAATTATTTTATTCATAAATTAATGAATGAAAATGATTTAAAAGCGATAAATAGGGCTGTTAGTTATTTAGACAAATTATCTTTTGATTCCATAGCTAATTTATCTGTAGGTTGTTGTTTTATAGCAGGACAATTGACTCAGTTTCCATTGTCAGTTAAAGTTTTATTGTTGGATAAAGAACAGAGACCTCAAAGTGAAACTGTAAATCTTGATGAGTTATGGAAATCAGATGAAATGGGAGAGCTTCCTTTTTAGAAAATTTAATTTAACGAATATTTCTATATTTTTCTTTATGACAAAAATACGTTTATGGTCTATTTCTACAGCTCTTCGCTCACCAGAGCGTATAAGAGCATTTTTATTAGTTTTGAAAGAATTAGAGTTTGAAATTTGGAATAAGGAAACACAAAAAAAATTCCAAGTATTGTTAATACAAAGAAAAGTTTATGGCCTTACTAAGCAGTTTGAAAATAACTTGTCTGAAGAACAGAACTCGTGGTTGCGTAGCGAGAATATGACATATGAACAGGCAGAGAAAATTTTTGATTCAAAAACATATGAAGACCCTGAAATGAGAGGAAGGCAGTCTTTTAGTCCACTTAAAAAACTTGGTTTTATTTTTACTGATAATGACAAAAAAATTAAAATTACTGATTTTGGAAAATTATTTCTTTCAGAAAATTACGATTTAGGGGATATATTTTTCAAAAGTTTGTTAAAGTGGCAATATCCAAATCCAGATTCAGATGACTATTTGGGAAAAGATGGCTACAACATCAAGCCTCTGGTTGCCACGTTTCATTTAATTAAAAAGGTAAATAAAATTTGCATTAGAGAAAATTTAAAAGAAAAAGGCGTTTCTAGAACAGAATTTGCCATATTCTTTACAACGCTTTCAAATTATAAAAACATAGATGATGTAGCAGAAAAAATTCTTTCTTTTAGATTAAAATATGAAACAGGAATCAGCAAAGCAGAAAAGGCAGATTTTGCAGAAAATTATTTCAATAAATATTATCCAAATTTTGATTCTTGGAAAAATGCAAAAGATTATACAGACAATATAATTAGGTATTTTAGATTGACAAGATATTTTTATTTAAGAGGAAACGATTTTTACATAGACTTGGAACCTCGCAGACAGATAGAGATTGATTCCATTTTGGAACAGGATAATGCTTCTGCAATGATATTTAATTCCAAAGAAGATTATATAAAATATTTAGGGGATATAAAATCGCAGAAAATGCCTTGGGAAACAGAAGCCAAACAAAATGATATAATAAGGTTATTGCAAAAAGATATAAAGGAAACAGAGCAAGATTTACAAAGCAAAAGAATAGAATTACCATCCTATGAACAAAATAATGATATTGAAAATCTGCGAACATATAAAAGAAAATTGTCGGATTTAAAAACACATTATGAACTTCAAGAATTAAGTAATATAGAGGATTGCGTGAAAGGTTTACAAAATATTTTCAAATTGAAAGATAAAAAACCTATTGAATTAGAAAGATTAATAACCAATGGATTGCACGCACTAAATGATGCATTGGAAATAAAACCAAATTATCCCGTTGGCGATGACAATTTACCGAGTTTTACCGCACCAGCAAATAAACCGGACATAGAATGTTTTTACGAAACATTTAATTCTATTTGTGAAGTTACCCTTTTGAGAGATCGTTCTCAGTGGTTCAACGAAGGACAGCCAGTTATGAGGCATTTTAGAGATTTTGAAATAAGAAGCAACAATGAATCGAATTATTGTTTATTTATAGCTCCAACAATCCACGAAGACACAATAAATACTTTTTGGATTTCTACAAAATATGAATACAAAGGTAAAAGACAGAAAATTATTCCGCTAAAGATTTCTCAATTTGTTGAGATTTTACAAATTCTTTTGAAAATAAAACAACAAAATAAGGCTTTTTCTCACAAAAAGCTATTAGAATTATTCGATGCCGTTATTGGAATTACAGAAACAGTTCAAAAATCCGATGATTGGCTCGCTCAAATTCCAAGTACAATAAAAAAGTGGGAGGAAACAATTTATGCCTAATTGTTTAGGAAAAATTTTTCACGGAAATTGCATTGAAGTTTTAGAAAATGATATTGCAAAAAATTCTGTAAATTTAATTTTTGCAGACCCGCCTTATAATTTATCGGGAAATACTTTGAATTTAGCAAATAATACGACTGGCGGAGCATATTATAAAATCAACGAAAATTGGGATATATTTAACTACGAAGATTATATAGATTTTACCGAAAATTGGGTAAAGTCTTGCAAAAGAGTTTTGGTAGAAAATGGAAGCCTTTACATTTCCTGCAATCAGCACAATATTGGAGAAATTTTAACAATAGGAAAAAAAAATGGCTTCAAATTAAACAACATAATAACGTGGTATAAAATAAACGCAATGCCAAATATTACAAAACGTACATTTACGCACTCTACTGAATTTGTATGTTGGTTCGTTAAGGGTAAAAATTGGATTTTTAATTATAATGATGTGAAAGAATTTAATCCGCATAAAACAAAAGATGGCTCAAATAAACAAATGCGAGATTTTTTGGATTTTATAGAAATTCCTATTGTACAAGGGAAAGAAAGAATAAAAGGAAAAGACGGCAAAGCGGCACATCCTACACAAAAACCGGAGAAATTATTAGAATTAATCATTAAAGCATCTTCAAATGAAAATGACATTGTACTAGATCCATTTTTTGGTAGCGGAACAACAGGTGCAGTTGCTGAAAAATTGAAAAGAAAATGGATTGGAATAGAGAAAAATGAAAAATATATAGGTGTTGCTGAAAAAAGGGTGAGATGGAAAATAGCATAACGTTAAAGTATGGCAATTTTCTTGAACTCGTAAAAAAGGTTCCTGATAGTTCTGTGGATATGATATTTGCAGATCCACCTTACAATTTGTCTGGTGAAAATTTTTTGACTGTAAAAAATGGAAGACCCGCAATTTGCAACAAAGGTGAATGGGATATTGTGAAAGACATACACGAATTTAATAGAAAATGGCTTTTAGAATGTAAAAGAATTTTAAGCTGTACGGGAACAATTTGGATTTCTGGAACCTTGCACAATCATCCAAGCATCGGTGTTTTATTAAAAGAACTTGGTTTTTGGATTATAAACGATATTATTTGGTTTAAACGAAATGCAACTCCCCTTTTGTCAAGAAATAGGTTTGCTCCTTCCACCGAATTAATTTGGCTTGCAAGCAAAACAAAAAAATATTTTTTCAATTATGATAAAGCAAAAGAGATAAACGGCGGAAAACAAATGAAGAATCTTTGGGAAATTCCTGCTGCTAGGCATTTGACCACGCATCCAGCGGAAAAGCCAGAAACTCTTTTGGAACGTATTCTTCTTTTAGGAAGTAAAAAAAAGGCAACCGTATTAGACCCTTTTATGGGTAGCGGAACAACAGGGGTAGTAGCCAAAAAATTAGATAGGAATTTTATAGGTTTTGAAATTTGCAAAGAGTATTTTGACATTGCTAAAAAAAGGATAGGTAATCGTAAATCCCCCTAATTGCTGTTGCTATTCTCAAATGAAGCCCTGCCAGTTCTGACTCTGGCAGCAAAGGCTTTAATTCCTGAATTTTCTGTTCATCCAACTCATTCGCTACCAAAAGCAATTTCTCTTTTAACGTTTTTAAATTTTTTGCAAGTTTCGCATTTTTGTAAGTGCGAACTTTCGCAAGCCTTTTTTGCAGAATTTCCAAATTTGGTTCCACCCTCAAAATCGCTTTATATTGATAAATATCAAACAAATCTCTGAGCAACTCCCTCTCATTCCACGCAGCAATTTTATGAGCAAATGCAGCAGGCAAATTTGCTATTCTGACAATTTTAGACGGCATTCCATAAAGAGATGCAATAGGCGAAGAAGATGTTGCAAGAGACTCACATTCCGTTTCTGCATTTATTTCTATTTGGCAAGATTGCGAAAGATAATTGATATTTATATCCATAACTTTTGAATTTAATGTTATGCTGAAATCAAGCCCTTGAACATTTGACAATTTTTTTTCAATCAGAGGTTTTAATCCTTTTTTTGAAGTGAAAGGAATAAATACGTAATCTATATCGTTTGTGTAACGCGGGCTGTTGAGCAGCCTAAGAGCCATACCGCCTCGGATTATTGCATTGTTGCCAAATTCTGCGGCAAAGAAATTTATAACCCAAGCCAAAAGTTCTTCGGTGTTTCTAAAATTTTTCATAAAAACACCTCTCGGCGAATGTTTTGAATTTTGGGTTACCATAAGGTTCCAAATAGGCAAAAAATTTATTTTTATTCAACAAGTTGTAATTTATATCACTGAATATGTTGAAATAAAATTTTTTCCCGTGCAAGTAAAAATAGAGTGTATCAAGAACGGCTTTTTCCGGCTCGGCAATCAAAACGCCTTTTTCGTTTGGCTTGAATCCAAAGCAAAGTTCTTTTGCCAATTTGTAATAAGATATATTCGGCACCCCTTTATAGTATGCGGCTTTGAATTCCACTATGCAAAAAACCTGAAAAGGACTTTCGGTGCCTATCAAGCGGTGCGTGGCAAGAGCCGAGCCAAGCGATATATAGGAGTTTTGCCGAACTTTTGCAGATAGTACGCCAAAGTCAAAATTCTCTAGGGTGTAAATTTCCCTGCAATATCTTTTTAAAATCCCTGCTTTTATGAATCTGTTGATAATTCCGTGCAAAGAAATTCTGGAACTTTCGTTGAAAACGGAGGAAAGCTCCATAAGCGAAAACACGCCTTTCACGCTTTCGCCCAATTTGAGCAAATTTTCGGAATATTCCACCCAGTTTTTCATATTGCTATATAATATAGAAAAACATATATTATATGGAAACTTTAAAGTGTTCCCTTAGTGCTGGGTATTTCATCTGCATTTTTGCCCTTGCCTATTGCCATAGCAACAGACCTTGCGAATGCTTTGAATATGGCTTCCATGCAGTGGTGACCGTCCAAGCCGTAGAGAAGTTCTATGTGCAGGTTCATTTTGGCGTTTTCGGCTAGGCTTTTGAAAAAATGTTCCCAAAGGCTGGAATCTAAATCGCCTATTCTTGCAGGCAAAGTTCCTTGCAAAACATAAGCATAGCGACCGCTGAAATCCAAGGCTACTCTTGCTAGGCATTCGTCCATTGGGGCAAAGTAAAAACCAAAACGCTCAATGCCTTTTTTATCTCCAAGAGCTTGGTTCAAGCCAGAACCCAAAACTATGCCTATATCTTCCATGCTGTGGTGAAAATCTATTTCAACATCGCCCTTGCAGGCAAGGCTAAGTTCAACCCCTGCGTGCGACTGGAACAAATTGAGCATATGGTCTAGGAATGCGCTACCGCTTTTTATGCTGCCTTTTTTTTTAGAATCTAAATCCAAATACAATTCAATATCAGTTTCTGCCGTTTTTCTGGAAATGCTAGATTTTCTTTTCATTTTTCCGCTCTCTCCTTCTCCAGCTTCTCTCTCTCCTTCTCCAACTTCTCTGCCTTTTCACGTTCTTTTTTATCGTCAAGGCCAATTATGGGTTTTGAATAGCGTTCCTTTAAATCTTTGCTGAATTGTTCTGCTTTTTTATTCAATTCCGCTACTTGTATGCTTGCATAAGCCAACATACATACTGCTAGTATAAACCCCAAAAGAAACAGCAGTATGTAAACAGTCATTGAATTAAATTCCCTATCTCAATTCCCTGTTTATTTTGTTGACTATCTGTCCGTTATAGAATAGAAGTGTGTTGAAATTGCCGTAATCCTGTTTTGTGTTGTTTACGAACAATTTTGTTCTAAGCGGTACGGTGATGGTCACTTGCGAGGTATCTTCACGGTTTAGGTATTTGTTTGTCATCTTTTTGAAATAGCCCATTTTTGTGTCAACGCCTTTAACCGTTACTCCGCAAGTGCTGTCTGTGGGAGATGGAATGCATTCAAAACGAAGAGTGTCCACACCCGGAACAACCGCCGCTGGTACCTCTACTGCCCTGGTGGGAAGAGGAACTGTGTCTAATACAGCTACGCCAGAAGTATCGGGGGCATTGGCATTTTCTTCTAAACCTTCAATTTCTTCTGTTTTTGTGGTTTCTTCTTCCATATCAAAATCATCTTCTTCTGTTGAATAGCCATTCAGCATTTTGCTGGCAAAAAACAGAATTACTATAATCACCAAGATAATTATTATGGCTGCTTTTGGTACATTGCTAGACGGAGCATCTGGAGAATCCTTTTCCGGATCTGATTCGCTCATAATATTTGTTTGAGTTATCCAGAATTGCGAATTTATTTCTGCGGAAAATTGTTTCAGCACTACGTTTTTATCCAAAGATAATTTATCGCACAGAGACACTATATAGCTTCGCAGATAAGCTTCTGTTGGAAAGTAGTTCCAATTGTTGGATTCTATCGCTTCTAGGATATTTTTTCCCAAGCGAATGGATTTTGCCAGGTTTTCTAGTTCCAAGCCACGAATTTTGCGAATGCGGTGTAAATAATCACCAACGCGTTCATTTTCGCCCAAATTCAAATCATTTTCATGTTCTTCAGCCATAAGTTCTCCGTTTATTCCACTTTGTTAAGAGCCTCCAAGGTAAGGGCTATAGGTAGTCCCATAACATTGTAAAAGCAGCCGTTTATTGATTTTATAAACCGAGCGCCTTTTCCTTGTGCTCCATAAGCACCTGCCTTGTCTGCGAATTCCATTGTGGATATATAATCTAGAATTTCCAAATCCGAATAATCTCTGAAATGCACCTCTGTTTGGCTCTCTCCGGCGAATAAAACCCTGCTGTTTTGGCAAAGCGCAAGCCCGCTAATCACGCTATGAGCCCTATTTCTCAATTTTTTCAGCATTTCACAAGCTTCATTTTCGCTTTTTGGCTTGCCTAAAACCTCATTTTCGCAAAAAACAAGGGTATCGCCCCCAAGCACAAAGTCTTTTTGGAATTTTTCGGATACATTCAAAGCCTTTCTTTTGGCAAGTTCCAAGGGAATGCTTTTAGGGGGGATGTTTTCTGCGTTTTCTTCGCAGCTGGGTGCTTCCACTCGAAATTCAACTCCCAGCAGTTCCAAAATTTGCACCCTTCTTGGGCTTTTACTAGCTAGGACTAATGGCACCTTACAGAGAATCCAAGTATTGTGGATAAACTTCTATTGAATAATTGTTTTTTACTTCCGCAAGCCATTTTTTTTCCTTTTTCACCTGTTTTTCTGCAAGTATTATGCTTTTTATTCTGGGCAGAGCCTTTGTAAAAGGCAAAAAAGAGGCCGAGTCTATACGGAACATTTCCTTGTTGTTTTCGTAAAATTCCTGCATTTCTTTGTCGGATTCTGTGTCAAAGGCATCGTACATTGTTATTTTGAGCCTGTCCACCAAAATTTTTTTCTCTGCGTCTTTTATCAGCTTTTGAGTGGTAGGGTCTTTTTGCAAGCCTCGTTTCAAAGCCTCTCTGTACATAACCTCAAAATCAACCCAAGATTCTATGCGACGAACCCACTCCTCTCTTGAAACGGTATCTTTTGCAGTTTTAGTTTCTTTGAGCTCTTGCAAATACAAGCGTGAATTTCCAACCTCTGCCACAACAAGCGAGGATTTTTTCCAAAATTCCCAAGATTCCAAGAATTCCGTATCGCACGAAAATAAGAGCGTACAAAGCGCGGCGATGAGCGTTAAGTTTGCTTTTTGTTTAATAGAAGCCATTTTTTGAAAATATAGTAAAAAATTCTACCTTTTTCGCTATGCCTCAAATACAACTTTTGCCAGACTCAGTTATAAATCAAATAGCTGCGGGCGAAGTTATTGAAAGGCCGGCCTCTGCGGTAAAGGAATTGGTGGAAAACAGCTTGGATGCCAGAGCAACCAAAATAAAAATCTCTGTGAAAAAAGGGGGCAAGGATTTAATCCAAATTTCTGATAATGGTTCTGGAATAGAGCCAGAAGATATAGATAAAAGCGTTATACGCCACGCCACATCAAAGCTCAGAGACGTGGATGATTTGCTCAAATTATGCACAAACGGGTTTAGGGGTGAGGCTCTAAGCTCAATAGCCTCTATATCTAAATTGACTATAGAGAGCATGGCTAAGGGTGAGGGGTCTAATGGCATTCGTGCGGAGTTTGAAGGCAGCGTTTTAAAATCAAAAGAAGAAGTAGCCCTGCCTTTTGGCACAACAATTACCGTTAAAGATTTATTTTTCAACGCTCCGGTGCGTGCGGAATTTTTAAAAAACGATTCGGTTGAAAATTCAAGAATTTTAGACTGCATAACAAGGCTTGCCATTGCAAACGAAAATGTGCATTTTGAATATAGGGCAGATAATCGCCTGCTGTTCAGCACGGCTGCGGGAAGTTTGAGGTCTAGGCTCTCGGATTGCTTAGGAGCCTCTGTTGCCCGTTCTTTGCTAGAAATTGATTGGGAAGAGCAGGGTATCAAGGTTAGAGGCTTTGTTAATGCTCCAGAAGATTTGCAGAGCAACAAAAGAAATGTTCCTTATATTTACTTGCAAAAACGCCCAATTTACAATGCCTTGATATCCAAAGCCATTAACCAAGCATACTCTCCTTATGGCGATTTTTCACCCATAGCCGTTATTTTTTTGGAAATGCCGCAAGAGACTTTTGATGTGAATGTTCACCCAGCAAAGAGGGAAGTTCGCTTTTCAAGAGACAATGCGGTTTTTTTGGCTGTTAACCACGCGGTGCACAACGCTTTGCAAAACGCCATTTCTTACCCATCCATTTCAATAACAAATACCCTCAGAGAACACGCTCCGGCTTATGTGGCAGATACAGTTAATACAGTTCCGGCAAGTGAACCTCAATTAGTGGTTGATGAAAAACAGATTGCAAAAGAACTTTTCCCCGACTCTCGCATAATTCCAGTAGCCACGAGTTCTAGGGAGCCAGACCTTGTAGACAAGGCTCCTAGCAATTCTCCCGATTGCTTGCAAATAGGAAAATCTTACATCATTTGCGAACACGGCAATAGCATGCTGATAATAGACCAGCACAGGGCGCACAAGCTGATACTTTACGAGCGCGCACTCGCCGCTTTTCAAAATAACGAGAGCTTGGATAGTCAGGAACTTTTATTTCCAGAAAATGTTGAAATTTCATCTTACTTGCTGCCTATACTGGAAGCTCAAAAAAACGAACTGAAAAAATTAGGCTTTAACATAGAACCCTTTGGTACAAGTACTTGGCGTTTGCGGAGCATTCCTGCTCATTTGAAAATAAGTGCGGCAGCTCCGGCAGTAATTGTTTTTTTGCAAAATACCTATGATAGCAAAGAGAGCGATATGTTCAAAAAAAATGCTCTCTCTTTTGCGAACAGTTCTGCAATTCCAAGTGGGGCAGAGCTTTCGGTGCAAGAGATGAAGTCTATAGTCTCTGATTTGCTGTTTTTGCAAAATCCTTATGAAACGCCTAGGGGCGAGGCTGTTTTTATGAAAATGCCCTTAGATGATATAAGGAAAAAGTTTTAGATAAATTTTTACTAATTTGCAAACGTGCGTTCAAAGTTACTCACTATTTTCATATTTCTTTTATTATCTGCTTGTTCAAACGACAACACCAATCCTACATATCCTTTTGAGAGAACAGTTTCAGCTGTATCCGCTACCAAAACGAAAGCGTGCAAAGATTGTTATATACTGCGATGGCTGCATCCCATTGAAAAAAAAGATTTGCAAAATTATTATATATGGCTAGATACCACAGTGGTGAACGATTCTGTTTATAGCGTATCGCAAGCGCAAATAAGCGAGGCTTCTGCAAGCGTTGCCTATAATGGCAAAGGGGAAGGCGATTCTTTGGATTTAACCAGCTTGGTTGGAAAATTTTTGAATAGGGACAGTTTGCATATTGCAATTTGGGCAAAATATGCAGGCAACGAAAAGGGTGCCGTTCAGCATACATACGTTCATTTTGGCGATGATGTTCCTCCGTCTATAGTGAATTTTAGCGATTCCGCGGCATCAAAATCTATATGGATAAATTGGACTCGCCCCACTGACCAGAAGGAATTTTATTCTCCAGAAGAGATAAGCGGACCCATAGCTGGCTACGATATCAGCATAGAAGCAATTGATAAAAACGAAAACATAAGGAATGCAACATTAAGAGCAAGCCTTTCTGAACAACTCGTAAATTCTTCAGATATAAAACGTTCTTACAAATTCAAAAAAGAAGGGCGTGGAGTTGTGTTGGAGATAGACAACAACCAAAGTCAGAATTTTTTAAGGTTTGTACTCTTAGACGGAAAAGGCTTTGCAAGTGATGATATTCAGGCAAACAGTTGGAAAATGGAAATTTCTGACCTAAAACCAGAGCAGCACTATAAAGTGATAATAGTAGCTTATGATAGTGCCGGAAATCAGTCCAAGCCCGAAAACAGAATTGTGTCAACAACCGATACAATTCCCCCGCTCATAGCGAATAAATTTTGGTTTTATAAAGATTCGGGAGACGGATTGCCACGGCTTGATTCAAATAGACTTGTTTTATTTTGGCCTCGCAGCGTTGACCCTCTTGAAAGCCCAACCCCAATACAACTGGATTCCACCCTCCGCATTCCACAGGGTTATCAAAAGTACAAAGAAGTGAGAAAATATTTGATTGAACAAAAAAATGGTGAAAACTGGGAGAGCATTGTTAGAGATTTTGTTGTGTTGGAAGACTACTATAAAGCTCGATATAGATTGGAAAATAATTCTATGAAATTGGATACAGCAAGTGGTGGGTTTATAAGCGACACCCTGCGCTGGGTTTTGCCAGGAGACACAATTACCTTGCGAATAAGGGCAGTTGATAATTCAGGATATTATTCAAAAGCTTGGATAGAAACCATTGTTGTTTCAAAAGGCGAACTTTGGAAATACAAATGTCCGCAAAATTTTGTTCCGGTTAAAATGGATTCATCTTCTGTTTTTTGCATGGAAAAATTGCAGCATATTTCTAGGGATAAGTTTGAAAAAAATGTTCTATACGAAAAAGCAAAAAAAGAATGCGAATCTTTGAGTTTTAGATTATGTACCGAGCTGGAATGGAACGCCGCCTGCACAGCTGGCGGCTCTAGATATGGGGTTATAGAGGAGAGAAATTTTAGTCCGGATAGATTTTTGTATGGATATTGCGGAGTTGGCACTGGGGATTCTGTTTCTGCAAACAGCATTGCAAAACGCAACAGGATTTGCGCAAGCAGAAATGGAGTTAGAGATTTGCCCGGGCAGTTGCAAGAATGGGTTACAAGCAAAGGAGATTCTGGCGAGGTTCCCTTGCTAAAAGGGAGTAGTTATGTAATTTTTGAGGGAGCTTCAAGGGTGGAGCTTGCCCAATGCAAAAATAGATTTACCCCAACCCGCATAAGACCAAAATACACCACCGACACAGTTTACCTGTACAGGAGCGGTTCCCGCATAGATACTTTGCTCAGCAGAGATACCTTACGTACGCTTCACGATATTTTGCCTCCAAGCAAATTTGAAGGGACCATTTTGATTTATTCGCTTGCCGATTCCGCCGGAAATTCCCTTGGCACCGACTATGTTGATCAGGAAGACTATAACAAAAGAGGCGGCGATAAATATTTGGATGTTATTTGGCAGGGTTTGAAGTACGAAGGGCCAATAGAAAAACGGCAAGCTCTGATTTTAGGAAAAGAGAGCATAAATGCCTCAAAATTCTTTTTAGACCCAACAGTAGGGTTTAGATGCTGCACAGACATTAAGCCTTGAACTTATCTACAACCCCTCTCAAACTATTTGCTGTTTCTGCCAAATCGCTTGCCGAGGAGTTTACTTGCGAGGCATCTTGGTTGGATTCCTCTGCTACCTTGCGTGCAACTATCATATTTTCTTTAATGTTGTCGGTTCCCCTTACCGCTTCGCCTGCATTTGCGGCAATATCGCGGCTGCCTTTGGCTATTTCGCTTATGGCAGAAGCCACTCTCTTTGCACCAGTGCTTGCCTGAGTTACATTGCTCGCTATTTCGTTGGTGCCTCTGGCTACCTCGCCTATGGCAGAAGCCACTCGCTTTGCACCAATGTTTGCTTGCGACACATTGTTTGCTATTTCGTTGCTTGCCTTGGTTTGCTGCTCAACGTGACCTGCTATTGCATCAACGCTTTGGTTTATTTTAACAATAGTGTTGCTCACCTCGCGTATAACTTCCACTGCTGCAATGGTTTCGTTTTGAACGCCCTCTATGCGGTTAGCAATATCGTCTGCGCTTTGGGCACTTTGATTTGCTAGTTCTTTTATTTCGCTCGCTACTACGGCAAAACCCTTGCCAGCTTCGCCAGCGCCAGCTGCTTGAATGGTGGCGTTCAGTGCCAAAAGATTGGTTTTGTTTGCTATTTTTTTGATAACATTGGTGACCAACCCAATTTCCTTGGCGGCTAGACCAAGTTTATTCATCGCATTTGTTGCTCCATCGGATTTTACGGTTGCATCTTCTGCAATATCTCGTGCCTCGCCTGCATAGTTGGATATTTGATTTATGCTTGCGCTCATTTCTTCAATTGCAGAGGCTATTGTATTCATATTTACAGACATTTGCTCTGCTGCGCCGGCTACTTCACTTGCATTGAGGCTCGCTTGTTTAGCTCCGCCTGCCATTGCGTTGATATTCACTGCCATTTGCTCCGTGGTGCTGGCTACTTCACTTGCGTTAACGCTTGCCTGTTCTGCTCCACTTGCCATTGCTCTTATATTCTCTGCCATTTGTTCGGCGGTAGTTGCGGCACTACTGACGTGATTAACAGTTTCTTTGGAAATATCCGAAAGCCTGTCTGAAACAGAGGAGAGTTTATCTGCTGCTGCTGCCAAATTGCTTACCGTTACTTGAGTTTCTTTAATTGGGTGCTGAATAGTGTCCATCAATTTATTGAAATATCGTACCAAAGTGCCTATTTCGCCTCCAGTTTTAGTTTCTATTCTTTTGGTTAAATCGCCTTCTCCTTCGGAAATATTCTTGAGGGTATTGGTTACCCTCACAATAGGTCTGCTGATTGACCTAGCCATAAATGCCGCCACTATTATTACCGCCACAAGCATAGCAGCACCTATGTAAATAGCAATTTCTATCATTTTGTAAACCGGTGCCATGACAGTCCTAGTTGTAATTGCTACCGCAAAACTCCAAGGGGTAGTGGACGATCCAACTTTAATCGGAGAGAAAAATAATGTCATGTCTGAGTTTACGGCAGGAATATATCTGACAAAGGAATAGGGCTTCCCGTCTTTGAGAGATTTCATATAATCCTCTAGATAAGGTCCCATCATATCTATTTCTGTTTCTATTACTTTTTTCCCTATGCGGCTGGGGTCAAAATGAGCTGCTATAATTCCATCGTTGCTAAACACTGCGGTGAAAGCCTCCCCTAGAGGTTGATGGGTTTGGGATATTCTCTGAATTTCTTCAAGACCAATATCAACACCTACAACGCCTATGATAGCACCTTTTTTTGAACGTATTGGTGCGACTATAGAGGTCATCAAAACGTTTTTTCCATCCATCATATAGAAATATGGTTCAAAGAGTTTGGTGCGTCCAAAATTTTTGATAGATATGTAGTATTCGTCATCTCCTGGTTTGTCTAGCGTTTCTACTTTTATGCCAGTTGGCGTTTTAAACCAATAAGGAACAAAACGCCCGTCTTTACGCGAGGATCCGGGAGTACCAATATATTGCGAATCATCTCCTTCTAGAACATTGGGATCCCAACTGCAATAGGCAGCCAAAATACCTGGGTTATCCTTCACCATAGATTCAAGCTCGGAATTTAAAAAACGCCGCCGCTCGTCAGACGATAAATCTTCATAGCGTTCCATTACATGCTCTACGGCTTCTACAGTGAACCAATAAGGCTCTAAAAACGCTTTTACCGCTGAAGCAGCGGCCTCGGAATCGCCTTTAGCATATAGCATTGATACATTGCCAATGCTTTCCCTTGCCTCAAACAATATTACGAGACCTACCGTACCAGCGGAAAGCAAACTTAAAGCTACCATTATTAGAGTGAATTTAAATCTTAAACTTATCGTTTTCATGCCAAACTCCATAAAACAGGATAGATATATAAATATAACTATTATTTAACAGAATAGTAACAAAATTTTAATATAATAGTGAAAAAAACGACTTATGCCAAAAAATTCTATATTATAGCTATGAAATTTGTTCTTCTAGCCCTTTTTTCGCTATGTTTTTTTGCCTGCATAGACGAATATAACGATTCTATTGAAATTAGCAAAGACGGAAGTGCACAATTTTCCGCAAGCATTTATCCCTGCGAGCCAGATTCCAATTTTATAGAAAATGTAAAAGCAAATTACGATTCAATTCCTGGGCTTAAATTCGATTCCGCCTGGTTTTCTCAAAGAGACTCCCTTTATTCATTGAATTTCAAATTATCCTTTGAAAACTTGCTCTCTTGGCAGGGAAATAAAAAATTTGAAAAAGACTTAATTGGCTATATTTCACTAAAAAAAATAGATACGCTGAAAAACGCCTATTCTTTTGAGCGCATAATAAATCCAACCGCAGAAAGCGAAGATGGCTCGGTTGTTCCCGAAGAAAGCCTTTCTCCCTTTGCCATAGAGCAAATAGTCAAAAACGATTCTGCTTTTTGGGAATATACTTTGATTTTGCCACAAGGGGGAACGCTCATAAACAGCGAGCCTATAGAGGCAATTTCTATTAACCCAAACACCCCAAGCGTTATTCACTGGAAATTCCAAGCGAGTGATGCAATTTCAAAAAGAATTCTTTTAAAAGCGGACTTTTCCCTGCCAGCGCAACAAACAATTAGTAGGGAATCCTTAATTGGAATAGCCGTCGGTTGCATTGTTATGCTGCTTGCAATAATTTTATTATTCCGCAAGCTAAAAAAACTGAGCATAACTCTTAAAGAGTTAAAGAATACAGAGAAAAATTTAACCGGAGAATAAAATGCGTAAAATTTTGGAAAGGCTTTTGGAAAAAGGCTTCAAAGTGACTTTTAGCGAAGAGGCTGGCATCCCAGTGATTTGCATTTACAAAAACGAAGAACTGACCTATACCTGCAAGCTCGGAATAGGCCGTTTCAAAGAAGACGTTGAAGACACGCTTAATGCAGCGTTAATGGAGTTGTGTAAATAAAGGCAGCGAAATGATATTGTGAGAAAAAGACAAGCAAACTTTGACAAGTATATTTTCTTCTGTAGATTATCCAATGGATATTTTGGCTTATGGCAGCAGGGTTAATGGCGATGCTCATAGCGGTAGTGTTTTGAATTTGGCTATCTGCGGAAAAAATTCGCAAAGCCTTCCCGTTGATGTTTTTTCAAATCTGTTTAAAAAAATACAAGACAGCAACATTCCAATTTTGGTGGATATTAAGGATTTTTACTCCTTGCCGAGCAAATTCCGAGAGAATATTGAAAGTAAATGCGAGTTTTTTTATACCTCTGTCTGAACCAGACGCCTATTCGCTACTTACCCGCTGGCGAACAGCCGAAGGCTGGTCATAATCAGAATTTACAGGATTTTCAGAATGAACCTCATTTATTGGCTCTAATTTAAGTTTTTCTCCAATAATTTTTATACATTACCGCGTAGATTTAACCTACTTTGGAGAAAATTCATTATGAAAAACAGCCATTCAAAACTCACACTCGCGGTAGGCTTTTTGTTTGCCTTAACATTCACATTTGGCTGCTCTAGTGATGACGGTGGTGGGAACGATGGTAGCATTTCTAAGCCGTCTAGCAGTAGTGCACCTAGAATTGTAAAATCCTCATCCTCTATGTTAAGCAGCAGTAGCGGTAGCGAACAAAGCTACAAGTATTGCATTACGGCAGACGGCTGTCTAGATGGCCCTTTTACTGCCAGCACTTGTACTGGTCAGTTGAGCAATAGCTGTCCCAATGGTTCAAGTCCAAGCGTTGGGGGGCAGTCTAGTTCTATAACGAGAATATCCTCGTCTAGCATGAATAATAGTTCGTCTTCCTCTGAGAAGGGTAGTAGTTCTTCGGTGGCTAACAACTCCTCTTCTTCTGCGCAAAACGGTAGTGGCATAACTTTCAACGAGAACTCGCAAATCTATATCTATAATAGATACGATGGTGGTTGGTATATTGGTGACGCCTATACTGGTAGCGGAGTTATAAAATTAATTGAATACAGCGAAGACGGCAACGAAATTTTAATAAATGCAGGAAACGTAACTAATGGAATTGTCAAATTGGAGTTGCCACCAACAATCCCTGATGAATATTTTAAGAATCTTTTAGATGAAGACGAACAAAGTTATTGTACGGATTATCCAACAGATATCAAAGTAGCTGTGGTAGAAGGTTTTAAACTATTTAATAGCAATGGAGAACTTTTAGGCAGGTTGAATATTGAATATCGAGATGAACAAATTCGAGAATATATTGAGTATTGGTATTTTACAAAAGCAGGAAAAATAACTTGTGATCTTGGAAGCATTATCGTAAAAATGGATGCCAAAGTTGGTTTGAACAAAACGTATTACCATACAAACTACTCAATAATTGAACGTAGTACAATAAGTAATGTGACAAAAGTAAAGTGGGTCATTAGAATTGAATAAAAGTTCGTGACTCAGAAAACCATATAATTCAGCAATCCTGAAAATCCTGTGAATCGGAGTAATCGGGGTTCAGACAAAATATCAACTCAAATTCTCAAACTTACTCACATTCAAATTTTTAATATAACTGTAATGTTTAATATTTCCAGTTAATAATGTTTCATTATTATCCAAAACTGTTGCTGCAATTAAGGAATCAGCTAATTCCAAATTATGACTGAGTTTATATTTTTCAACCAAAGCAATTGCTTTCAAAGATATACTTTCATTTATTTGCAATATCTCAATTCCCCATTCCGAAAAATCATTTTTTAATTTGCTAAGTTCATCTTTATTTCGTATTCCTTCCAACAATTCAAGATAGGTTATTGCAGAAACTTTAAAAGGAATAACATTCAGTATAGTTTTTTTAGCAGTTTCATAACCTCTATAAAACCATACTAAAACATCGGTATCTATAATCAAAATTTCCTGCCTTTTCTTAAATTGCGAACATATTCACTAGCATCTCCAATATCTTCTCTATCTTTCCACATTCCAAAGGAAACCGCTTGCTTTCGGCAACTTTTTTTAATTGGTTTCTCCAAGTTAATAAACTTCAACCTTGCGAGCTCTTGCAAAATACTCATTGCACCATTTTTTAATACGCTAACAGTCAACACCTGCGGCTCTACCAATGTTATTCCTACTGAATTTTTTGCCTGCATAAAATACCTCTATTGAAGGTAAATATAGTAAAATCACTCATCAAACTGTTTATCAAAACCCACTCTCGCTTGAAAATGCACTTGTTCGGGGTGTTCCTCATTAACGCCAAAAATCACCACGTGGTGGTGAGTATTGGGAAAACGCATTAGAGCGACATTTGCATTGTACTCAACCTGATGCATATAATTCAACTGTATAGAGCGAATTCTCCTCTCCCTCAATTCTTCCATGCTTATGGTATCTAAAACCCAGTCTGAATATCTGCAATTATTCACGTGGAAATTCAAATCTATATCGCTATATCTAACCGCTTTTACCAATTCGGTTTTTGGCATTCCTGTTGGTTCCAGCAAATCTATTGTCTCTGGCAAGGCGCTGAGGTCGGGCGAAAGTTTAAAGCGATAAGGGCCTTCTGAAAATGGTATTGCTTTTCCGTCATTCAAATCTATCAAAAGCCAAGAAGAAGTTGCTTGCATAATGGAGTTTCCCTGCGAATCGCGAACATCGTAATCACCCCAAGCAACCTTTTCTGGATTAAAGCCCTTTAGCCATGTACTGATTAAAATTTCTTCTCCCCACAGCGGCAAATGCGAAATTCTCAGTTTTATTCTGGAAATTACCATAGTAAATTTGTCTTTTTTAATCATAGACAAATAGTCAATACCCTGTTCCCTTAAATAAATAAGCGCAGTCTCTTGAAAAAACTCAAAGAGCCTAGAAACGCGCAAGTACGCGTTTGCATCGCAGTCAAAAAAACCTATTTTGAACTTTTGCGGAACAATAAGCATAGAACCATCCTTTTATTTTGAAAGTAAAACCTTGTTCATTGCAGAAACAAATGCCGCAGGGTCTGGCAAAACCGAGCCTTCGGCGAGCAAAGCCTGTCCATACAGCACCGCAGGGTAAGAACCCAAATCCTCGCCGTCTTGTGCTTTTTTAAGCAGATTTTTGCAAATTTCGTGTTCTGGGTTAATTTCTAAAATGCGTTTTGTTTTTGGCACTTCCATACCTTGCAAAGACATAATCTTTTCCATATGGGCACCCAAGCCACCTGCTGCCCTAACCAACATGCAAGGGCTGTCTTTTAGGCGGCTTGTGACACGTACTTCACTAACCTCTTCGCTCAAAACTTTTTGCAAGGTTTCGCAGAGTTTTTCATAGTTTTTTTTGCTCTCATTTTCTGCGTTTTCCTCTTCCTTGCTCTTTTCAAATTCCAAATCCCCAAGAGCAGTGTCGTGGAATTTTTTGTCTTTGAATTCTTTGAGGCTCTGCATCATAAATTCGTCAACGGCATCTGTCAATAATAGAACCTCGTAGCCTTTTACCTTGCAAGCCTCCAAATGCGGACTACCCTGCACAGCGGTGAGAGATTCGCCAATGATGTAATAGATTTCTTTTTGGCTCTCTGGCATTCTAGCAACATATTCGTCTAGCCCAACAAGCTCTTTTTCGCTTGTTTTGGTGCTTTTGAACCTCAGCAAACTTTTCAATTCGTCTAAAAATTCCCAGTTCATATAAAAGCCTTCTTTTAAAACGGCTCCCATTTCTGTCCAGAATTTTGCGTATTCCTCTTTGCGGTCGTTTGCCACGCCCTGCAAGGCATCTAGTATTTTTTTAATGGCGTGTTTTTTCAAATTGGCAATTATTTTGTTGCTCTGCAAAATTTCACGGCTAACATTCAGGGGCAAATCTTCGGTATCTATAACGCCGCGGGCAAAGCGGAGCCAGGTTGGCAAGAGCTCTTTGCAGTCGTCCATTATGAATACCCGCTTAACATAGAGCTTTAGCCCGTGACTATGCTCAGAGGCATAACGCACCCCAAAAGGCGCTCTAGAAGGTATATAGAGCAAGCTCCAGTATTCCTGCGTACCCTCAACGTGGTTGTGGCTCCAAGCAAGAGGTTCACCACCCTCGTGAGAAACCAGTTCGTAAAATTCCTTGTACTGCTTTTCTTCTATTGTTTTTGCGCTTTGCCTCCAAAGGGCGGGTTTTTCGTTCAATCGCTCAATATTTTCCTTTTTCTCGTTGTCAAAGGAGTGTATGTATATGGGGTGGGTTACAAATTCGCTGTATTTGCGAACTACGCTCTTAATTTGCCATTCCTGGGCAAAATTTTTGCAGTCATCATCGTCTTTTAGGTAAATGGTGATTTTTGTCCCGTTTTTCTCTTTGGGGAGCTCATTCACGGAAAATTCGCCTGTACCCTCAGATACCCACTGGTAGCCTTGCTCTTCTCCGGCTTTTTTGGAATGCACCTCCACTTTTGAAGCAACCATAAATGCGCTGTAAAAACCAACGCCAAATTGCCCTATTAAGTTCACATCTCTTTTTTCATCGCCTGTTATGCTCTGCATAAAGCTTTTTGTGCCAGAACGAGCTATTGTGCCAAGGTTTTGGATTAAATCTTCCTTGTTCATGCCAATTCCGTTGTCTTCTATGGTGAGAATTTTCGTTTCGTCGTTCGCAGATATATCTATGCGCAGTTCTGTGCCTGCGGGCAAAAGTTCTGGATTTGCAATGGATAAGAACCTCAATTTATCTAAAGCATCTGCCGCGTTAGATACCAATTCGCGCAAAAATATTTCTTTATTGCTGTATAGTGAATGTATCATCAAATGCAGCAACTCACGAACTTCAGTTTGGAATTCCATTTTTTCCATATTTCTCCTCTATAAAAAAATTATTTTTTGGGTAATGTAGAAATTTCTATCTTATTGTTAAGGTAATTTGTGAAAATCTCTACAAAAGGACGGTATTCTCTTCGTATGCTTCTGGACTTAGCCGAGCATAAAAACGAGGGGTTTATTTCTCTGAAAGACATTTCGGAGCGGCAGGGCATTTCCAAAAAATACCTTGAACAAATTGTTACCCAACTGAGCCACCCCGATATTCTTCGTGCCAATCGCGGCAACAAAGGTGGATATATGCTGGCAAAAGAGCCAGATAAATACACTGTAGGTCAAATTTTAAGGATTACCGAGGGAGGCTTGTTTCCGGTTGCGTGCTTGGCAGATGAAACAAATAAGTGTGAGCGAAGCGAAGGTTGCAAAACCTTGTGTATATGGAAGGGGCTTGAAAAAGTCATAAACAAATACCTAGATGGCATAACCCTCCAAGATATTCTACACAACGGCACAAACGAATATATTATATAGATAGTATCGTATAGCCCTTATTTATTCAACGCCGCTATAGATACTTTTTTAACCCCCGCAAGAGTGCAGGCATCTATAACAGAAACAAGTTTTCCCGTAACTGCTTCTTTATCTGCTATAAGTACAGCCTCTCTCTCAGGGTTTTTTGCGAGAATCCCCTTTAGAATATCGCTTAATCCAGCTAAGTCCACCTGCCTCTCGTCTATATGTATTGTGCCGTCTCTGGTTATGGCTATTAAAATGTTCTCTTTTTCAAGCTGGCTTGCAGTTTGTGCCTGAGGCTTGGTGACTTCCACTCCTGTTTCCCTTGTGAATGTGCTTGTCACCACAAAGAATATCAGCAAAATGAACACCATATCCATTAAAGGGCCAATATCTATAGTGGCTTCTCGCTTTTGCCTTGGCTTAAATTCCAAAAAATCTTGATTATCGTTTGCCATATTTTTCTGCCAGCCTATGGTTTAGCAAAAGCAGGGGGAACGCTATCACAAGCCCGCTTTGCGTTGTTATTAGTGCTTCTGAAATGCCGTCTGCCATAAGCACAGGGTTCTGATTTCCGTAAATTGTTATCACTTTGAATGTTTGAACCATACCCGTTACCGTGCCTAAAAGCCCGAGTAGCGGTGCCACCTTAGCCATTATGCCAGACATGTGCAAAGCCTTGTGCACAGGCATTACGCCCAAAAACCCGCAATATATGTAATAAAAGCCAAAAGCCCCAACCAGTAAAATGGGCAGCATAACAATGCCACCGGCAATGGCTGTGTGGTAAAGTTGGTCTGTGAGGGCATAGAACACAGGGAAAATGTAGAAAAATTTGACAAATTCCCAAAAAATTACTATATTTACTAGCTCATTAAACCCAAAAGGATACCCAAAATGTATTCAATAGTTGAAACAGGCGGTTTCCAATACCGAGCCGAAGTCGGGAAAACCATAAAGGTTCCCTGTGTTGCAGATGCAGCAGTTGGCTCTATTTTGGAACTCAAGTCCGTATTGCTGTTCGCCGATGGCGAATCTATAAGCGTAGGCACCCCTGTCTTGGAAACTGCATCCGTTAAGGTTGAAGTTCTTTCCCACGATAAAGCAGACAAAGTTTTAATCGTCAAAAAGAAACGCCGTACTCGCTACGAGCGTCGCCGCGGACATCGCCAGGGCTACACAGAAGTGCTTGTAACCGAAATTAAGTATGGCAAAAGCCTTGCGAAAGTGGAGCCTCAGGTAGCAGTTCGCCAGCGCGCTCGAATAGCCTCGCTTGCAAAGCTAAAAGAGCAGGGCAAACCCATAACCCGCAAAGAAAAAATAGCCGCAGACATAGCCGCAGGCAAAGAACCGCATCCGGTTCGCAAAAAGAAATTTTTGAAGAAAGCGGCAAAGGAGGGATAAACAATGGCACACAAAAAAGGTCAAGGTTCAGTCCGCAACGGTCGCGATTCAAAATCAAAACGCTTAGGCGTTAAAAAATTTGGCGGCGAAAGAGTTATTGCTGGTAACATTTTGGTTCGCCAGCGCGGCACTCAGTTCCACAAAGGCAACAATGTTGGCATTGGCGTAGATCACACCCTCTTTGCTCTAATAGACGGCTTTGTGAAATTTGAATATGTGGACAAAAAGCGCCAAAAAATAAGCGTTTATCCCGAATTGGAAAAGTCAGCAAAGCCATAGTGTTTTTTGCAATTCTATTTTTTTTAGCTGCTTATACTTCGCTTTTTGCGCAAGAAGGCGAAGAGAATGATTTATTTGAGTTCAAAAAATTTATAGTACTCCCCCTTGGCGCATATTCCGAAGAAACAGGAATAGTTTTGGGCGTTGGTGCAATGTTTTTCATTAAACCTGGCAGCAGCGATGTTTTGGCGGTGATGACTTCTATAAAAAAACAGACAACACTTATAAACAAATTTGATTACGAAACTGAGCATTGGAATTTTTTATCGCAAATAAATATCGCGAGTTGGCCTACTCAATTCTTTGGCATAGGCAACGATTTAGATGAAAATAAATATAAAGTCTATACTTCAAAAAACATTCGCATTCCGCTTGCTATTGGAACGGATTTATTATTGCCCGAAGTTTTCCAAGGCAAGTTTAATTATGGTGTTGAAACGGACTGGGAATATATCACTTTTGACAATGATTGGAAAAACTCCCACAGAGTGGGACTAGGATACAATTTAACATACAACAGCACCGAAAAAAACGACTGGCCCCGCAAAGGCAGTTTTGTTCAATTCCGGCATATATTTTTCAATGCAAATCGTTTTATATGGAAAAATATGGATACCAGAATGTATATCCCCTTGCATTTTTTGCCCGAAGGTGTTTTGGCTCTTGGCTCTTATTTGGAAGATTTTGACGGTGATGTTCCGCCTGACCGCTTGGCACAGCCAGACGGAGTTGGGCAACTCAGAGGCTTGAAAAAAGGTCTTTTGGCAGACAAAACTTCTTGGGTTTTGCAATCCGAACTGAGGACTCATCTTTTTTGGAGATGCAAGGGAGTATTTTTTTATGAGATGGCAAAGGTCGGAAAAGACGTGGCAGAGCTTAACGATAACAAGTGGCACAACTCCATTGGCATAGGCGGCAGATTTATGGTGAACAAAGACAGCAAAACCCATATCCGCGGAGATTTGAGTTTGGTAAATAGGAAAAAAGTGGGAATAGCTGTGCAGATAAATGAGGCGTTTTAAATGACCGATACCATAATCGCCCTATCAACTCCAGTAGGAGTGAGTGCCCTCGCTGTTGTGCGAGTAAGCGGCAAAGCCGTTCCAGCGATATGCAAAGCTATTTTGCCAGAATTTAAAATGCAACCCCGCATAGCTAGCTTAACAAAGGCAAAGGCAAAGGCAAAGGCACCGACTGACGAACTCATAGACAATCTGCTTGCGATATACTTTCCAGCACCAAATTCTTATACCGGCGAAGATGTTTTGGAACTCTTCCCTCACGGGAATCCCTTTATTATTCGCAAACTTATGGCAGCCATTTGCGAGGTTCCAAATGTGCGTTTGGCACAGCGCGGTGAGTTTACCAAGCGAGCTTTTTTGAATGGCAAAATGGATTTGACTGGGGCGGAGGCACTTGGCGATATCTTATGCGCAAGAGATGCAAAAAGCCTTAGCAATGCGCACCGATTGTTGAGCGGAGAAGTTTCTTGCGAAATAAAGGCTTTGGCGGAGAAAATCAAGGAAGTTTCGGCTTTGCTGGAATTAGAGGTAGATTTTGCAGAAGATATAGAAAGCAGTCCCCAGAACACTTTTTTGGGGTATGAAAAATTAGAGCAAATTTTGCAGAATTTGCAAAATCTTAAAAAAAGGTTCAAAACATCGCAAAATACCCTGCCCAAAGCTGCCTTCTTTGGTGCGCCAAATGCGGGAAAATCTAGCTTGATAAATGCCCTTGTTAAAGAAGATAGGTTGCTTGTTAGCGAAACCCCCGGCACAACTAGGGATTTTGTGGAAGTGACTTTGCATTTGCCAGATGGCGATATTTTGCTTATAGATACAGCCGGATTAGCCGAAGAGGTTCAAAGCGAGATAGATAACCGAGCCATGCAAAAAACCAAAGAAATTTTAGAAAAGGCAAATTTGAAAATCCTCGTGATAGATATTTCCATTCCACCGCCAAAAGAATTTGAAGAATGGCGAAAATCCGCAGATTTGGTGGTAGAAACCCACGCAGATATTATAGGGAAAGAAAATATCAGCATAAATGAATTGCAGAAAATTTTAAATTCTATATTTTTCCCAGAGTCAAAAGGAGGAGAGGAGGCTTGGATTGTCAGCGAGCGGCAAATTGACTGCATAAAAAAAGCAGAAGAAAACGCTCTCAGAGCTTTAGAGCTATTGAAACAATCTCAGGCGATGGAGCTGGCTGCCTTTGAAATGCGCGAAGCCAGAAACAGCCTTTGCTCAGTTATAGGAGAAATTACCGATGAGAGCGTATTGGATACTATTTTTAACAGCTATTGCATTGGGAAATGATTTTACAAAAATAAAAGTGAACTTTGGGGTTTGGGGAGCACCTACCGCTAGGGTTTTTGCCGCAGACACAATGGAAAAATTCGGCAGCAACTGGACGGCTTTGAGAGTTCCTCTGCAAACCGCTAGGTATTTTGAAACCTTGGAACCTTTTTTTGCCATTGACCTTGACGCGAATTACAAGGACAATTTTTTAATCTATGCTGAATTTCCTTTGCGTAGAGATATTGAGGCTTGGTACAAAGATGCCTATAAACGCACTTATACCTTTAAACCTTCGGAACTTGATTTGAATGTTCCAACAGAAGCTTGGGGACAGTGGAATAATCCCACGGGTTTTGTTAAATTTGGGCGGTTTAAGCCGGAGATGGCACCAACCCCAAACACAATAGTTTTAGGCGGTGCGCCTTACCACGATGCAATTCATTGGAAGTTTGCCTTAGGAATAGGTAGATACGATTTTTTCATTTCATCGTTAAATCCTTGGCTTACCGAGAGCGAAAAGGAGGAACAGAGAACAGTCACAATACCAAATGCGAGAGGCAGGGTTTACGATGAGCCCAGCAAAAATCTGCTTTTGCACAAAGTGGGTATAGACGGAGGTTTTGGATATTTTTCCATTATTGAGCAGAGTTTAATAGGTGGAAAAAATTTGGAATTCAGGGATTTTTCGCCCTTTGTTGCTTGGCACAATAACTTTAGTTATGGATACAGCAAAATGAGCGTAGCTTTGGAAGCAGGGCTTAGACCTGCAAAAAAATCTGAATTTTATTGGCAATTCGCTATGGAGGATATTCAAAGCCCCGTAGGTGAAGTAGAAGGGGATAAAGGCTACACAACGCTTGCTTTTTTGGCTGGCTACAAGCAAAAAATCTCTCTTGGAATTTACGGAGAAATTGAAAGCAGAATAGATGCTGTTCGCACAGACCCGCATTTCAACAATAACAAGGTTCCCCTGCAAAAAATGACAAGCAGAAAAATTTACAACAGCAATTTTAGGGAACAGGGCAAACCGAATTTCGCGGATATGTACATTGTCGATTACCCGCTTGGCTATCGCAGAGGCCCCGATGCCATTGATTTATGGTGGAACCTAAAATATATTTCCGCAGATAAAACCTTTAGCGCAGAGCTGGAAAGTGCATATTTGAGGCAGGGCGACTGTGAAATCTATTCTGACCACCAAAAATGCAGCGAGCGCAAAGTTTTGGAAGGGGCGGAAAAGCTGTTTTTGCTGGATTTTTTGGCAAATTATTCTTATAGCAAATTTTTTGGCATTTATGCGGGGGCAGGTTTTCAGAGTAATGACGCTTGGGTTAAATCGGGGGTGAGGATTTTCATGTAAATTGGCATTTACTATATTCTAATATGTGTATAATTTAAGAATCACGGGGTTAACCGAACAGCGAGATATGCCATCACTTGTGAAGGTTTTGCTCAAAATACCCGGACTTAAACCAGACGATGTATCTAGAGGGCTTAAAGCCCCGCCCTTTAAAGTATTTTCTACCGACCAAGAAGATTATGTGGAGAAACTAAAAAACATATTGGAAAAATTTGGAGCAAGGTGCGCAATAGAAAATACAAAAGCGCTAAGAAGGGAAAGAGACGATAGTGATGATGAATCCAAAAGAGCCTCAATAGAGGAATATCTCAGAAATAGGCGGTCCAGTCACCGAAAATTTAGGAGAAATTTTTGGCTTACAATGGTTTCATTAATTGTAATTTTCGTTTTTTTAAGCCTTTTTGATTTTTCTAGCAGCAAGAAAACGGGTCCTTCAAACCAACCCAAAAGGCAAGGTGCGCAATCCACAAGAGTGGTATCTGATAGACCACAAGATGATACGAAAAACGATGCGCCTAATTCTAATGCAAATTCTAATGTAAATGTGACAAAATTAAACGCTGAATTAAAAAAAGAAATCCAAAAAAATCCATACAACGCAGAAGCGTGGAAAAGCCTTGCAGAAAACTTGGAAAAACAGGGCGATGAAGAGGCTGCGCAGCAGGCAATGGAATCTTACACAAAGGTTGTGAAAATGCAAATGGTGCTTGCCAATTTGGCAAAAGCATTTGGCAAGAAGGTGAGGGTGGAAGTTACAGAAAATGAGGTTTTTTACCGCACTGCCTATGATTTTACAGACGAGCAGTTTTACAGAGAAGCCGGAAAATTGATGAGTTCTATGAATGAAAAATTCCCGGGCAAAGACCTTGTTGTTGAAAACTATACCTCAAAGAACAAATTTCAAAGCGTAAAACTTAAAAGCCCAATTAAGTCCAAATAGCTATATTTTGCAAAATATGGCAGGAATTTCACATTTTTAAAAAAAATGTAGGTTTTTTTTAGCCGAGCTGCAAAAAAGGATATATATTAATATATAAGCCATAGTATCAACGTGAGGTGTTTATGAACCGAATCGTGAACCTTAGAGTTCTCCTTGCACTCCCTGCAATAGTTGCATTAGTGTTTTTCCTTATCACTTGTAGCAATCCTGAGCCGCAAACAGACCCGACTAACCCAGTTGGAGGGGGAGACTCGTCTTCTTCTATTGCCAGTGGGTCTTCCTCTTCTTCTCCCGTGCAAGGGGGCGTAAGCTCTTCTTCGGGGCAAGGAGAAGATCCTTTGCCACCAAGTACAGAACCCGACCCCGACTCTTCTAATTCGGGGCAAGAAGCATCTTCTAGCTCAGGGGCTGGCTTGAGCAGTTCCGGTACAAGTGGTTCATCTGCGGCTGGCTCATCCTCTTCTAATAAGTCTAGCGGTTCAAATAAATCCAGTTCTTCTTCTGTGCCCTCAGTAGCCAATCCAAAAGCTGACTTCAAGGAGAAGGTAGGTAGTGTTGAGTTTGACATGATATACATACCAGGCGGTACATTTACTATAGGGTGCGAGAAGAGCAGCGGTTGCCCAGCCGATGCAAAACCCGTGTCGGGCGTAAAAATGACTAGCTATTATATCAGCAAAACCGAGGTTACGAATGCCTTGTGGAAAGCCGTGATGGGTAGCGAAGCTGCACCACCTAGCTATGCTCAAAATAGCGGTTCCGCAACGCACATGGATTGGTTTCAAGCCTTGGAATTTGCTTGCAAATTAGGCAATATGACAGGCAGAAAATATCACATGATAACCGAGGCAGAGTTTGAATTTGCGGCAAAAAATTACAAAGACAAGTTGTCAAATATAGGCAGTGGCGAAGAATGGGCGTATAATCAATGGGAGAATACTCATACGGGTGGAACTGATCCATCAGGACCAAAGCTAGATATAGGGGTGGATGGAAAACCTATCCTAACCGCTCAGAAAACGCGGCGCGATGCACAAGGAACCGCCGATAACATAACAGGGCGTTTAATCCGTTCAATAGATGGCATAGGCCCAGCCTTACGCCTCGCAGTTATGGATGAAAAAAACTACCCAACAGACTATATTCCTCCTTGCGATATTCACGCTCCTGTGCTTGACGGTGAGCCAGTGAATTCTTACCGCGACCCTCGGTGGGTTACAGGCGACAACTCATCGTGGCAACCGGGTGCTGGTACAACAATAGGTAGTTTTAATCTTAAAGTTTGGGCAGATGGTACCGCACAATATGGTAGCACTCCGGGTCAGTGGTTCACTTCAAACAACATAACCTTTGTGTTTGTTCCAAATACAGGTTCTACTGTCTACCGATTTGCATATATCTTCCTCTCGGAGACAGAAGGCTCGCTTATTCCCGCTGCGAATTTGATGGCCACTGGAAGTTTCATAGGAAAGATAGCAAAGAAGGCTTCAACTAATACCAAACCTTCCGTAACCTTAGAGAGCAGTGCCGAGGCATTAGCCAGAAAACAGTCCAATTTTGCAACTGACTATCAGATGGTTGATATGGCCAACATACCAGCCTCGGCTCAAAAACAGGATACGAAGATAATGGATGAAGATACGCCAGATGCAGCTAAAAAGGGATGGTTCCAGGACAATTCCAGGGCTGGCGGTGTACATCACTACAGAAAAGACGTTGACCCAAGTGAATTCCGGTTCTCCGTTAATAATCCGGGGGGGAAAGAGAATAATCCAGGAGGAACTGGGCCTTACGATAGGATGATACTCGCCAACGGTAGCTGGTTTACAGTAAACAACACATTCCTGCGTGTAAAGCACAAAGATGGATATGTAGTTGAGTACCTCTACACCGTTACACCGGATGGAACTTTCTATCACAACTCGTTCATGGGATATGAGCGTGCTGATTTCAGAATGTTCAAGAAAGAAACCAATGCCAGCTGGCCCGAAACCACTTGTGGCAGCTACTGTGCTAAAGAGATCCCAAAGGGTCTAGGGCAGTCAATGTATAACTCTATGGACAAAGGTAAGTCCACATTTGTGCCAGCAAAGTGCCCAACGGGCGGTTGCAAATAGAGAATTTTGCCTAAAAGACGGGGTACTTTCTAAGTACCTCGTTTTTTTTTTGCTTTTTTCGTATATATAATATATATTATATATATAAGCCATACTGCCGCCTGGGGGTGTTTATGAACAGAATCGTAAATCTTGGAGTTCTTCCTGCAATAGTTGCTCTAGTGTTTTTCCTTATCACTTGCAGCAATCCCGAGCCGCAAACAGAGCCCCCCATAAATGGAGAAGGTGACTCGTCTTCTTCATATGATACTGGTGGTGCTACATCAAGCACAGTGCAAGTATCATCTAGTTCATCTGTTAGCTCAAGCGAATCTAGTTCCTCTGTTCTCAGTTCATCTTCCATTGTTGTAGCACCGCCTATCCTAAAAGATAACTTCAAGGAGAAAGTAGGTAATGTTGAGTTTGATATGATTTACATACCAGGCGGAACATTTACCCTTGGCTGCGAAAAAGAAAGCGGATGCCCATCTGATACAAAACCCGTTGCAGATGTGAAAGTGAACAGCTATTATATTGCAAAAACCGAGGTGACGAACGGTCTGTGGAAGGCAGTGATGGATAGCGAGTTTCCACCCCCTCAATACGCTCAAAGCAGCGGTTCTGCCACGCACATAACTTGGTACGATGCTATGGAATTCACCTGCAAGTTAAGCCAAATGACAGGTAGAAAATACCACATGCCTACTGAGGCGGAGTGGGAATATGCAGCAAAAAATCACAAAAATTTCAAAGATACCTTACAAAAAATAGGCAGCGGCGAGGAATGGGCGTATAACTCCTGGAAAAGCACACACAGTGGTGGAATAGACCCTGTGGGACCATCTAGCGGAACGCACACTCAGAAAACGCGGCGAGATGCACAGGGAACCGCCGATAACATAACAGGGCGACTCATACGTTCAATAGAAGGCACGGGTCCGGCACTGCGCCTCGCCCTCTCAGACGAAATGGACTACCCGCCTAATTATGTTTCGCCCTGCGATTTACACGCCCCGAAAATGGGTCCAGAGCCAGCGAATTCTTACCGTGATATGCGTTGGGTCACAGGCGATACTGCTGTGTGGGCACCTCCTAAAGGTGAAGGTACAGTAGCGGTAGGCAATTTTGAGCTCAGAGTTTGGGCAGATGGCACTGCGCAATTGCTTTCTGGTTATAGCTATCCTCAAAGGGCTGTTAACGGTCAGTGGTTCACCTCAAACAACGTAGCCTTTGTATTTGTTCCGAGTTCAGGTTCTTCGGGCATCACAAAATATGGTTATATCTTCCTTAATGAAAAACTAGGGTCGCTTATTTCCGATAAGGATTTCATGACTGGAGGTTTCATAGGGAGAATAGAAAAGACTGAGGCAAGCAAAGTAGAAAAACCCACCATAGCCGACTTAAAGAGTGGCGAAGCCTTAGCCAGAGCACAGGATAATTTTGAAACTCTCTATAAGATGGTTGATATGGTAAACTTACCTAAGACGGCAGCAGAGATAACGTCTGCTCATAAACAGGATACGAGTTTGCTAGACGGCGGCGATACCAAGGGATGGTTCCAGAACAATACCAGTGCTGGCGGTGTGCATCACTACAGAAAAGACGTTGACCTTGATGAATTCCGGTTCACCGTTAATCAGAGCAACGGTCGGGTTATGCTCGCCAACGGCAAGTGGTTTACGGTGAACAACATATTCCTGCGTGTAATACACGAAAAGGGATATACAGCCGATTATCTGTATTCCGTGACATGGGATAGCAAAGGGGCTAAGACATTCTATCACAACTCCTTCCAAGGGTATGAACGCGGTGATTTCAGAATGTTCAAGATAGAAACCAACGGCGATAGCTGGCCAAAGACCACTTGTGGCAATATCTGCAGCGAAGAGATCCCAAAAGGTCTAGGTGCTTCTATGTATAACAACCAAGCAAATGGCAAGTCAACATTTGTGCCAGCGCCTAACAAATAGCAATTGAAATTCAACCCAAAGAGAATGATTCGCCAAGATAAATTCTCTTTGCTTCCTCATCATTAGCCAAAAACTGCGAGGCGCCTTCTTTAAGCACCTCGCTTTTGTACATAATATAGGCACGGTCTGTAATGGAAAGAGTTTCCCTAACATTGTGGTCTGTTATTAAAATCCCCATGCCCTTAGCCCTCAAATTGCTAATTATGGATTTAATATCGTCCACCGCAATAGGGTCTATGCCGGCAAAGGGTTCGTCTAGCAAAAGAAAGCCGGGCTCGCTCGCTAGTGAACGCGCAATCTCAAGCCTTCTGCGCTCGCCGCCGGAGCAGCTATGAGAAATAGTCTTTCTTATATGCGTAATTTTAAATTCTTCCAGCAATTGCTCCAATCTCTCTTTGCGCTGCTTGCGGTTCAATTTAAGCGTTTCCAAAATTGCCATTATATTGTTTTCCACAGAGAGCTTGCGAAAAATAGAAGCCTCTTGCGGAAGATAACCAAGTCCAAGTTTTGCTCGGCTGTGCATTGGCAAATAGCTTATATCTTGGGAATCTAAAAACACGTGCCCTTTGTCTGGCTTAACAAGCCCAACTATCATATAAAAGGAAGTCGTTTTGCCAGCCCCATTAGGGCCCAAAAGCCCAACAATTTCGCCTCTGGAAACGCTCAAAGAAACATCTCTAACAACGGTTCTGCCGCTGTATGTTTTGCAGATTTTATCTGTGTGTATGGTGCTTACGGCAGAGAGCATAAAGTTTCCGCAACTGCGTTTCCCATTTCTTCTGTACTTACCTTTTTTTGACCCTCAACCCAAATATCTCCAGTACGCACACCTTTTGAGATAACGGATTCAACCGACTGCTCTATTGCCTTTGCCGCTGCCTCTTCTTTAAAAGTATAGCGAAGCATAAGGGCAGCCGAGAGTATTTGCGCTATTGGGTTCGCTATGCCCTTGCCAGCGATGTCTGGTGCGGAACCGCCTGCGGGTTCATAAAGCCCAAAGGCACCTTCTGCTATGCTTGCACTTGGCAAAAGACCCATAGAGCCTGTGAGCATTGCGCATTCATCACTTAGAATATCGCCAAACAGATTTGGGCAAAGCATAACGTCAAAATCTCGTGGGCGTTTTATGAGCTGCATAGCCGCATTGTCCACATATATATGTTCAAGTTCAACTTGAGGATATTCTTTTGATATTTCTTTAACAACTTCGCGCCAAAAAACGCTGGTGGTCAAAACATTGGCTTTGTCTATGCTCGCAAGTTTTTTTCTGCGGAGGGTTGCGGCTTCAAAAGCAAAGCGAGCTATGCGTTCCACCTCGTAGCGGCTATAAACCATTGTGTCAAAGCCTTTTTCATTTTCTCCCGTGCCTTCTCTGCCTTTTGGCTGCCCAAAATAAACATCCCCCGTTAATTCCCTAACGCATAGAATATCAAAACCATCGCCTACAATATCTGCTCTTAGCGGGCAAGCACTAGCGAGAGCCTTGTACACTCTTGCGGGTCTCAAATTGCAATAAAGTTTAAAATGCTTGCGAAGCGGCAAAAGTGCGCCTCTTTCGGGTTGGAGTTCTGGTGGCAGTTTTTCCCATTTTGGTCCACCAACCGAGCCAAACAATATAGCCCCAGCGGCTTCTGCAACTTTAATTGTGCTTTCTGGCAGCGGGTGCCCCTGCAAATCATAAGCCGCGCCGCCAACAGGAGCCCATTCCAATTTCAAAGAAAAACCAAATTTTTTGCCCGCGGCTTCCAAAACCTTAACGCCCTCTTTCATAACCTCGGGACCAATGCCGTCTCCGGGCAAAACCGCTATGGAAAATTCTTTCATTTATTTCCCCTTAGGCAAATTGGCAAGTTCCCTTGCTTTCTGTGATATGCAACGCATTGGCAGCAAAAACCGTTCCTTTCACAGTCTCTGCTTTGGCAAGGGCATTGCTCCTTGTTTATTTTGATATTTGGACAATCTTGAATTGCAGGCATGGGATGTAAGATAGAAAAAATTTAGGCATGTTTTTTGCAATCTAAATATTAATCTTTAGATTTGGGGTTTTTATGAAAACAGCAAGCCGTTATGGCAATTCTAGCCAAACACAGGCTTCCGTACTCGGAGGCCTTAGCCAAGACCTTATCGATTTGTGCGACACTTGGATTAAAAAAATCAAAAAACGAAAATATAATTAACTGAATCTGAGAAATTTTCTACATTTCTCTTCGCAATGAATTTTCCACCATTAAAAGAACAAATGTCAAAGCTCACACGCGGAGTGCAAGAAATTGTCCCTGAGCCTGAATTTGCAAAAAAAATTCAGAAGTCCATAGACACGGGCGTTCCGCTTCGCATAAAGCTCGGTGTTGACCCAACCGCACCAGACATACATTTGGGGCATACAGTTGTTATGCGCAAATTGCGGCAGTTTCAGGATATGGGGCATCAGGTTATTTTGATAGTGGGGGATTATACCGCGATGATAGGCGACCCAAGCGGCCGCAACAAAATGCGCCCCCGCATTAGCCACGAAGTGGTTATGGAAAACGCTAAGGAATATCAGGAGCAGTTTTTCAAAATAGTGAAAAAAGAGCAAACCGAAATTCGCTACAACGGCGACTGGCTTGGAAAAATGTCTTTTGATAAAATCGCAGAACTTATGAGTAGCATCACAGTTGCCCAAATGCTTGAACGAGAAGATTTCAAAAATCGCTATTCAAGCCAAAAACCGATAAGTATGCATGAGTTTTTATACCCTCTGATGCAGGGTTACGATAGCATTGCGATAAAAAGCGATATTGAACTCGGTGGAACAGATCAAAAATTCAACGTTCTGTGCGGGCGTGAATTGCAGGAGCGAGAGAAAATGGAGCCGCAAACAGGCTTGTTTATGCCCATACTTTTGGGTACTGACGGCGAGCAAAAAATGAGCAAGTCGCTTGGCAACTATGTCGGCATAAACGAGGCGGCAGATACAATGTACCACAAAATTTACAATATCACAGATGCTTTAGTTGGAAGCTGGTTTGAGTTATTAACAGATATTCCCAAAGAAAACTACGAGGCTCTGATAAAGGAAAATATTTTAAACGCAAAAAAAGAATTAGCCTCCGACATAGTTAAGCAATATCACGGTTCTTCCGCGGCAGAGGCGGCGGTAGAAAAAGAAAAAGCCATTCACAGCGGCGATATTTTGCCAAGCGACACGCCCACGGTAAAACTAGAAGCTGGTAATTACGGCATTTTAGATTTGCTTGTTGCTGCCGGAGCCTTTGCGAGCAAGGGCGAAGCTCGCCGTATGATTCAAAACAACGGCGTTAAAATAAATGGGTCTGCTGTTGCAGACCAAAATATGAATATCTCTGTGGGGAGTGGTGAAATTGTGGTGCAAGCTGGCAAACGCAAGTTTTACAAAGTAGCCACTAATTAACTCTGAATTTCGCTGTGGCGTTCCCCCCGTTAGCTCTCCGAGCGGAAAAACGGGGGGACGAATGGTGATTTTTGTTAAAAAAATCTCCATTCAAGGGGGGATATACTGAGTTACATAACAACCAACTCTGCATGCAATGCTCCTGCTTTTTTAATAGCTTGGAAAATCGAGATTATATCAAGCGGTGAAACGCCAAGTCCGTTCAAAGCTTGCGCTAACTGGCCAGCATTCGTGACCGCTGGGAAAACACGTGTTTCTGTACGTGGTTCCTGCACATTCAATTGCTGATTGTTTATCAGAGTTGCCTGCCCTATGAAAGTTGGCTGTGCTGCTTCTTGCGTATTGGCAATTTGAATTGTGATGCTTCCATGTGAAACGGCAACCTCGTCTATTTGAACATTTGCTCCGCTAACCACTGTTCCTGTTTTTCCGTTAAGCACAATGCGTGAATTTGTGTTTGGATTAAACTCGGCAACTTCAGCACGTGCTATGAAAGACATATAATCATTTTTCATATTTTCTGGCACATTCACCAATACTGTGGAAGCGTCTTCTGCTTTTGCGCTGTTAGGGAAAACTCCGTTTATCGCATTTGCCATTGCCACTGCGCTTGTGAAATCCGGGCTTGAAAGCACCCAGCGAAGCGTTCCGCTTTTTAAGTTTGCGCTTTCAATTTCTTTATACACAACCGCGCCATTTGGCAGAGTTCCAGAATTGGAGTGACCTTTTTTATAGCTATTGCGGCCTGCTTTTGCAGAGAGCGAGCCAAGGTTAATAGCACCCTGAGCCTGTGCATAGTATTCGCCATCGGAGGCTTGAAGAGGTGTCATTAAGAGCGTTCCTCCTTCAAGTGAGCGAGCATCGCCAAGGCTTGAAATGTTCACATCTATTTTTTTGCCAGGCTTAACAAAAGTGGGCAAACTTGCAGTTACCATAACCGCAGCCACATTTCTAAGCCGCAAATCTGCGGGATTAACAACTATACCCATCTTTTGCAGCATATTTGCAACAGATTGAACCGTGAATTGGGTTCGGGTACCGTCTCCTGTACCGGCAAGCCCAACAACTAGTCCATAGCCAACTAGTTGCTGCTCAGAAACGCCTTCCAGCGTTGCCATGTCTTTGACCCTTGCTCCGCTCGCATTGGAAACCAAAATCGCAAGCAAAATGCAAACGGCAATGGTTAACTCAATCCAGCCTATTTTGTACTTCTTTTCGTCGTCTATTCGCATACCAACTCCTTTTTTTGTTATGCAGGTTTTTAGAAAATCCAGTTAAAAAATCTTGTTATCAACCCAGGCTTTTCCGCATCGGAATTTGTTCCACTTCCAGAATAACGAATAACGGCCTCGGCTATTTTATAGCTATATACTGTATTGTCGGGATTGATATCGTCTGCTCTTATTGTACCGCTAACTTCTAAAATCTCTTCTTCGCTGTTTATGGCAACTAGTTTAGAGCCTTCAATTAGCAAATTTCCGTTGTCTAAAACTTCTGTTATACGTGCGGTTACGGTCGCTTTCAGTTCTCCATTGCGTGCAGTGGTTCCTTTGCCATCGTAGTTGATATTTGCCTTGCCTTTAACTCCAAAGCCAGGTAGCCAGCTAAAAAGTTTATTGCCAACAGCAGCTTGTTGCCCAATATCTATATCATTCTTTTTTCCAGTTTGGGTTTGGGTTTTGCTATCCGCTTTTGCGGCTTCCATAATCAGAACGGTTACCACATCTCCGGCCTTTTTGCCTTTTTTATCTGTGTAAAGGTTGTTCCCGTAGAGGGAAGCGGGCGCAGAGAACGCGGAGCAAGCGAAGAATACCAGGGCTACAAAGCCTAAGTTATTCAAAAATGGAGAGTT
>JAITFN010000021.1 GCA_031281345.1 Candidatus Fibrimonadaceae bacterium | reverse complement strand
GCTTGAACGCCTAGTTTAAGCAACTGTTTGAACACCACCTCTTTTTCTTCTTTGTTCCAAGGTTTAGCAAGTGCCTGATTGGCATCCCGCAAAGTGATGTCATAAAAAAACGGCTTTCTGTTCATTTTATTGTTGCCTCCGAGGGAGAAGATAGAAAATGGCTTTCTATATTCCCCTTATGTTCTCACAATACCTCTCTCAATCTGCTCTCAAAGGCAACGTCAAAGATTTAATGACCTCTGGCCTTGCCGTAGAATTTATCCAGCCTTGGTACACACCACTCACCACAACGCCCTCAACCACAGGCATCGCACTCGGTGGGATAGGCAGCGCATATACGGTAACGCCTGCTGGCACCACTCCTGTTATGCACTTTTTGCCCGGAATTCAGGTTCGTGGCGAAAGAGAAGGAGACTTAAAGCTAAACGATTTTTATTTCAAAGAGTCAGTTCAAGGCTCGCCGTTTTTTGTGGAGAAGGTTCAGGCGGCTTATGAACTGCTCTCTTTCTTTCCGCTTGTGGATATAAAAGGAAATGCCCTTGTGCCGCAAGGTCTGAGTGCTGAGGAAATGGCAAAACATCTTGAAAATGCAACAAAAAAAGGCGATTTGTATGCTGCAAACGAAGAAAACTTGAATCGCTGGCATATAGAATGGAGCCGCCGAACAGAGGCTATGCTTGCTAACAACAAACGCGATGCGCGTTTTCAACGGCTTTGGTTGATAGATTTTTTCAATGGGATTTTGGGAGAAACGCCGGAGAGACAAGGCTCTTTAACCGCAGCTTGGGAAGAAAATCAAGAGATTTGCCAGCAACAAGGCTATGACCCCGAACTTATGGAATACTGCGCACTCTACCCTATTTCTGCAACAAAATATATTTCCAAAAAAACTGCAAATATACGCAAAATCCAAATTTCACCTGTGTTGCCCGGCAGTGAAAGAATGAGCAGTTTGCCAGTTAGCGCAACAATTTTTGAATTGGAAAATCCAACTAACAAAACACGCGAAATTACCATTGTGCAAATGCAAGATAATTTTTGCGGATATAATGTTCTAAAAGATAGGCACGGGGTTCAAGATTCCTCTTTTGTTTTACAGCCAAATGCAAAATATCAAGAAGCTCAGACCTATGGGCAAGTTCAGTCGGATGGTCGCAACACAATTGGCATTGAATTCTACACAAGAAAATTCCAAGCAGAATCCGATTGCGCAGGCAGAATGGCAATAGCTGCCACTTGGAACCCCGGAACCATTGCGCAAGCAAGCACAAAACCCATGTTCTACAAACAAGACGGGTCCTCAGTTTTGAAAGGCGCATTGCTCTCCGGCAGGGTTAGCAAAAGCTGGGTAAAAAATGTTTACAGTGGCCGCGAAACAATGGCAGGCGTGCTTTGCGTAACCGTTGAACTTCCACCAAACACAAGCACAAGGGTTCAGTTCTCGCTTGCCTTGGACTTCCCTCTTATAAGAATGAATGGATTAACCAGCGTAAAAAAATACACAGTATTTTACCCAGACCCAGACACACGTGTGAAACCAATGCTCTCCGAATTTATAGAGGCAATTCCCCGCTTGGAATCTGTGATTCCTCAAAACTACAACAAGCTTGTTCCAGAACATTCAAGCAAAAATTTCAAAACGCTTGCAATAAATACCATGAGTTTTTTGCCAGAGGCAACAGTTTGGGATAAAGACGATAGATTTTTGGTTCGTGAATGTGCGGATTATCCTTTCTTCAATAGCTTGGACGTTTATTTTTACGGCTCATTCAGTTTGCTGGCTCTTTTGCCGCGACTTGACGGTTGCGTTATGCGCAATTTTGCAGATGCAGTTTTGGCGGTCAATCCCCAAATTCGCAGACATAATTCCTATGTCAATTTGCCCTACGCAGATTTACCCGACCAAAAACTGGAAGGACCAAGAGGGGTTAAAGGCGCAGTTATCCACGATTTAGGCAGCCCTTTTGATGCTCTCCCCGATGCCTACGACTGGCACAATGTGAAAGAATGGAAAGACCTCGCTCCAAAATTTGTTTTGATGGTGATAAGGCATTATCAAATGACAGGCGATATTTCCGTGCTCTCTTACTGCCGCGATGCAGTTTATGCGGCAATGGAATATTTGGAAAAATTGGTTGAACCAGGGCAGGTATTCCCACTTACACACGGAACAGACGATACCTTTGACAATTTGGCAAGCCACGGAATTTCCGTTTATTGCGGTTCGCTGTGGATTGCTGGTTTGCGTGCTGCGGCAAAAATAGCAGAAACCCTTGGCGACCATGACCGTGCCACTCATTGGAATGGCTGGGCTGCGGATGCTCAGAGAGTTTTCCACGAGGTTTTATGGAACGAAAAAGAAGGTTATTTCCATTTTTACGTTGACAAAAAGAACGGCACAAACGAAGACGTTTTTGCAGATTCCCTAGCCGCAGACACATATTTAAGGCTGCTCAATTTGGAACCAATTATGGATTCAAAAAAGGCAAAACGTACCTTGACAAAAATTTACAACACCAACTACAAAAAGAACAGCCCTCTAATAGGTGCGGCAAATTTGGTGCACAAAGACGGCTCACCTTTAGAAGAACACAATTTTCAAGCACACGATGTTTGGACTGGGATTCAGTACGGCCTTGCAACCGCAATGTATATGCACGGAATGAAACGCGAAGCTGAAGATTTAATAGAGGCGAGTTTCCGCAATCTGTACAAAGAGGCAAAAATCCCCTTCGCAGCCCCAGAAGGCTTTAACGGAAGCTGCCGTTTGCACATTAGTAAAATCATCACAAAATCTCTGTACAACGATTTGAAGAAGAAAGGTGCTTTGCAAGAAGACGGCAGAATTTCCCCTGATTTGCCGAGAGATTTGAAAAAGTTTGAAAGAGTATTTAAGAGTATATGCTCAAAGCATAAAATTAAATGCAATGAGCTGTTTATTCTTTTGCACAACACCGCTTTGAAGTACACCGCCGGAAAGTATTTACGCCCCGGCATGGTGTTTGCGATAGCTAGGGTGATGTGATTTTCTATATTAACAAGAATGTTTTGGAGTTTCTATGGAAAATATCATTTTAAATACAAAAACTTTACCCGTGTTGCTGTGGGATAAAATTCAGGCTCGTCAGGTAAGAGTTTTGGAACAAAAAGGAATAATTAAACTTGTGCCTATAAAGGAAAAACGTAGGCGTTTTAGTAAATTATTTGGTATGCTTGAAAATAGCAGTCTTTCAACAAAAGAATTTTGCAAGCAGAAACAAATAGACAAGGAATTGGAGTAATGTCAAAAATCTATGTATTGGATGCCTGTGCAATTATAGCATCACTTAAAAATGAAGATGGTACTGAAAATGTGGAGAATATATTTATATCTCAAAAAAATACAATGATATAAAAATTGTTATGCACAAGGTAAATTTATTGGAAGTTTATTATGATGTTGTAAAAAGATGCGGAGAAACCATTGCGAAAAATGTCTTTTCTGAAATAAAAAGAAATCCAATAAAAATAATTTCTCCTATTTCGAACTCAGTATTTTTTGAAGCAGGAAGATTGAAAGCAAAATATAAAATATCATTAGCTGATTCAATTGCTTTATCTACGGCATATTTATTAAAAGGAAATCTAGTTACATCGGATCATCACGAATTTGATATTATAGAACAAAAAGAAAAAAGTTCTTTTTGTTGGATAAGATGATACAAAATAAAAAAGGGCAGGCTTTGCCTGCCCTTTGATTGATTAATTGATTACATATCCATTCCGCCCATTCCACCCATACCGCCCATTCCAGCACCTGGCATTGGCGGTTTTTCCTCTTTCTTCTCAACAACAACGCAATCTGTTATGAGAATCATAGAGCCAATGGAAGCTGCTTTTGTTAGAGCAGTTTTGGAAACCTTTGCTGGGTCAATAACTCCGGCTTTGGAAAGGTCTTCGTAGGTATCGGTTTTGGCGTTGTAACCAAAATCTTTTTTGCCTTCTTTAACCTTATTAACCACAACAGAGCCTTCTAAACCTGCGTTTATGGCAATTTGGCGCAGAGGTTCTTCCAAAGCACGGCGGATAATTGCAGCACCAGTTTTTTGGTCTTGGTTTTCAAATTGCAAAGAATCTATTGCAGAAGCAGCACGAATAAATGCCACTCCCCCACCAGCGACAATGCCTTCTTCAATTGCAGCACGGGTTGCGTGCAGAGCATCGTCAAAGCGGTCTTTTTTCTCTTTCATAGCAACTTCGGTATCTGCGCCAACTTTAATAACGGCAACGCCACCGGAAAGCTTTGCCAAGCGTTCCTGCAATTTTTCGCGGTCGTAGTCGCTTGTGGTGTCTTCTATCTGCTTTTTGATTTGCCCAATGCGAGCTTTTATGTCTGCAGATTTTCCGCCGCCTTCTACTATGGTGGTGTTGTCTTTGTCTATGGTCACAGACTTTGCCTGACCCAAAACGCTGAGAGGAACATCTTCCAATTTTGCGCCTGTTTCTTCGCTAACAAGCTGACCGCCTGTTAAAATGGCAATGTCTTCTAGCATGGCTTTTCTGCGGTCGCCAAAGCCAGGGGCTTTAACGGCTGCAACTTTTAAGGTGCCGCGCATTTTGTTTATGATTAAAGTTGCAAGAGCCTCGCCGTCAACGTCTTCGGCTATGATTAGCAGGGACTTGCCGGATTTTGCTATTTGCTCCAAAATGGGAAGCAAGTCTTTCATAGTGCTGATTTTTTTGTCGTAGAGCAAAATGCTCGGATTTTCAAGCTGAACTTCCATTGCCTCGCTGTTGGTCACAAAATACGGGGTTAGGTAGCCGCGGTCAAATTGCATTCCTTCAACAACGTCAATGGTTGTGTCTGCGGTTTTGGATTCTTCTAGGGTGATAACTCCATCGTTTCCAACTTTTTCCATTGCATCGGCAAGCATTTTGCCAATTTCCAAATCGTTGTTTGCAGAAATTGTGGCAACTTGAGTTATATGCTCCTTGCCGTTTACTTTCACAGAAGCCTTTGTTATTGCATCATTAACTGCAACAACCGCAGCATCTATGCCTCTTTTTATGTCCATTGGGTTTGCACCTGCTGCAACATTTTTAAGGCCTTCGCGAGCTATGGATTGAGCCAAAACGGTTGCCGTTGTGGTTCCGTCTCCTGCAATATCGCTGGTTTTGGATGCCGCATCGCGCGCCATTTGAGCACCGAGGTTTTCAAATGCGTCTTCTAGCTCAACATCTTTGGCAACGGTTACGCCGTCTTTTGTGACCACGGGCGCGCCAAAGGATCTTCCGAGCATAACGTTGCGCCCTTTGGGACCAAGCGTCACTTTCACCGCATTTGCTAGTTTGTCCACGCCACGCAAAAGAGCTTCGCGGGCTTGAATATCGAATTTTAACTGTTTTGCCATTGT
>JAITFN010000085.1 GCA_031281345.1 Candidatus Fibrimonadaceae bacterium | reverse complement strand
GATCTATGATCCTACCGCACCGGTATTAGACGTGGCGATAGAAATATGGATCAAAGAGCAACTTGCTTCTGGAAGCGAGGAGAAAAGGGAGTTTTTGATTGGGGATTTGAACGGCAATCTGCCAGTCGTAAAGTCAATGACGGCTTTGGAAATTTCGGAGTTGATAAAAAACTCCCGTTCCATTTACGTCAAATTTAATCGCTAACCAAAATTTGGGATTTAGCTGGGCGGGGGAGGTTAGCTAAAATCCCAATCCCAAAGCGAAAAAAATAGGTGATTTTTGAAATTTTCTATCTTTACAATAAAGACGAGGAAACTTTATGGTGGAAACTTTAATAAAAGCAAATGAAGTAGAGCAGTTAATAGCTCCAATTTTTGGGAACAAAGAGATAACAGCTGTTGTTGCAGGGCAGACTGTTATTTTAACGATTGATGCAGAACTTGATAATAATAAGCACGATAAAACAAATTATGTAATTGATAGACTGTATGGCATATTAGAAGGAACTGGAATATCGTCTTACCAATTTGCCGAAGATAAAAAATTAGAAAAAGAATTAGAGGAAGGAAAATTCATCAGGAACAAAGTATAATGAAAAAGTATGTCTTAGATGCTTGTGCTTTACTTGCGTTTCTTAAAAAAGAAGATGGTTGTGATGTTGTGAAAGATATTATAAGCGGTAATTATGAAGTTTTTCTGCATTCTGTAAATTTTTTGGAAGTTTATTATAAATTGCTTAGGGAATTGGGCAAAGAGAAATCTGATCTTATATGTGAAGAAATTCTTAAACTGCCAATTAAAATCATATATAGCACAGATTTACTTTTTATGAAAACAGCAGGCTATTTCAAAGCGAATTATAGAATGTCTTTGGGCGACTCATTTGTTTTAGCAACAGCAAAATTAAATTCGGCAAGTATTGCAACATCTGATAGGCATGAATTTGGTGCTGTGGAAAATAAGGAACCTAATTTAATCTTTCATTGGATAAGATAAAGCGAAAAAATACTATATTTACCCTTGATTTTTACTTTATATTTGTATATATTTTTATTGTAGTCTTATTATAGGAGAACTGGCAATGAGAACACCTAAACTAATCGCTATATTCTTAGCAGCTTTCGCAATAACCTCATACGCGGCAACAGCGAATGAACTAAAAGCAACTATAGAAGCTTACGGTCTTTCGGCAGAGATAATACCGAGCGCAGTAGGCAATACTGAAATTACCGTAACGGGAACGGCAACCAATAAGACAAGCGGACTTTCGCTGGACATAGGCAGCTTATTAAATGTCTATTGGGATGCATCGCTTTCGGGTAGCATCTCGGTGCCGGGACCAGCTGCTCCAAACCCTAACTGTTTAGTTTCCATAAGTGGCGACGGCAATTTTACTGTTCGAGACGGCGGTAAAATAGAGCTGACTGGTTCTGGATATGGGCTATGCAACAGCGGCAAAGCAAGCATCTCTAAAGGAGGAGAGGTATCGGCTACTGGTGGGGGCACAGCAGTTTCCAACCAATCCACAATGGGCATAGGCGGAAAGGTATCGCTTACTGGTGGGTTAAATGGCTTGGCAATTTACAATGGTTCCACTGGTAATCTAATGATACAGGGTTCGGCTGAGATTTTGGTTACAGGTATAGGCAACTTGGCGATTCGCAACGCATCTGGCGGCACGGTAAGTATGAATAACGGCGTTGTATTTGGTTACGGAGCAACAGACGCTAATATAATAGATGGGGAATATTCGCAACAGAGTGGAGGCACCAACGTAATAATAGCGTGGAATAAACCAGCAGGAAATAATCCCACCTACACAGCAGGCACAAGCAATGATATTTTCAAAAAACCTGCTGCGGCAACAGCGGTGTGGTCTAATAAAGAAGGCAAGGCAGGCATTGACTATGACTACTCTAATAACAACAACGGAGTCACGGGCTTTATCGCAATTAATGGGGTTACGGTGGTAAATCCGTCTAGCAGTTCTGGACAAAACCCTTCGTCTTCTTCTGTGGGCGGCAGTTCGTCTAGCAGCGATGACCCAACGCCAATTCGCCTAACAAACAACACCATAGTACTTGAAAATTTGCCAGCAGGAACAAAAATAGAAGTGTACAATTTGCAAGGCAAGCGTATATATTCAGGCTATCCTGAAAATTCCAAAATTTTGAGAATTCCGGTTCAGACAAAAGGAATATACATAATCAAACAAACCTCTCCGGCAAATACACATTCTCAATATTTTCGTCTATCACCGCTTTGAAAAGCGGTGCCACATCTTTTGGCGTAAAACCTGCTATTCCGCATCCTAATTCTGTAACGAGAAATTTCAATTCGGGATGCGTTTTTGCAAAAATCAGAAATTCGTCAATATAAGGTTTCATTTCTTTTGCTGTTTTGAACATCGTTGGAATAGCATAGGTTTTCCCCTGCAATCCAACACCCTGCCCCCAAACCGCTCCCCATTCCATAGCAAGTTCGGCTGCGCCTCCGCCGTGAAAGCCAGCGAGGTTGCTGCCAAAAACGAAAATTTCATTTTCGCCTAAAGATTTAATCCATTTTGGGGAGATGTTGGGCATTTAAAAAATATAGAAATTTCTATATTTACATAATATGAAAAAATATATAATCCTCGTTCTGCTCGGTTTTTTGCTGACCAGTTGCGCAACCAAGCGATTTAACATAAATGCAGTGGATTTTTCCTATGAATATGCGGATCAAAATGTATTACCGCTGAGATACCACGATAGAAGTACTGTAAATCTTGAAACTGCTCATAAAATAATAAAAAGCATTGCGGCAAAAGATAGCAATGCTTGGGGTTATTATTACATTCAGCATAATTTTGATAGAACCGAGAGAAAAATATTTGACATCATAAACATTGACTATGTGACATTCATATTGCATCTCGTGGGAGTACCAGAAGCGAGAGTGCACTATAATTTGAACGCTCGTGTTTATTTATTTGATTCTTATGGCAATATAGTCGAAATATATGAAAAAAAGGGTTATGTTTTGCAATATCGTGGCTTGTATTATGGTTATAGTCATCCTATAGAGAATATGTCTAAAGAGTATAAAAGAATGTTTAAGGAAATTATAGATGATATAAGCACTAATAACGAGAGAACAAATCATTTATTATCACTCTCTGGAACCTTAGAAGAAGACAACACAACAGAAACATATACTAAAATTTATATGATAGTGAAATAGTCAAAGATCCTTTTTTTCTTTCAAAATAAACATTCCCCAAGCGAAATCTGAAAGAATCTTTTTTTTGCAATTTCTCGTATAATTTTTTGTCTTCATTGGTTTCTTCCCACGTTATGTCCTTGCTCCCAAGCCATAACCTGAAAAGTTCGCCGTAGCCTTGCATAGCAGGCAAATAGAAATGCCTCAAAAGAATGGAGCCTGCGGTGCGCTCTGCCAAAAAAGGATTAAAATAAGAATCCAGAATTTTAATCACTTGTGGGTAAATTTTTTGAGAAAGCTCTGCTATATGCGCAAGGCTGTTTATTGTGCCTTTGCACTCTTCTTCAATTTTTGGTAAAATTTGCAAGCGTACTTTATTTCTGAAATGGTCGGTGCTTTTGTTGGTGCTATCTTCTCTCCATTCAATTCTATTTTCCTCTGCGTATTTTTGCAAATCTTCTTTTGTGAATTTTAACATTGGGCGAATAACTCCGTCTTCTCGCTCTGCCAAAATGCCTCGCAAGCCTTTTAATCCCGTGCTTCGTGCTATTCGCAAAAACACGGTTTCTGCTTGGTCGTTTTTGTGGTGCGCGGTTGCCAAAAAATTTGTGCCTAATTTATTTTTTAAATCAAAGAGCAAATTATATCTCGCTTCTCTTGCAATGGCTTCAAAATTATTTTTGCCTTCAAAAATTTTTTGGTCTATAAAAAGTTCGTAAAATGGAATGCCATATTCTTCGCATTTCTTTTTTATCAATTTGGAATCTTCGTTTGCATCTTTTCTAATTCCGTGGTTTACATAAGCCGCGTATAAATTTGAGTGTTTTTTTGCAAAGAAATGCAGCATGCACATGCTGTCCAAGCCGCCCGAAATTGCCAAAAGAAATGATGGGTTATTCATTCAAGTGCCGCATCCCAGTCTTTCCAAACAGGGTCATAGCCGTTATCTCTTATTTTCTGCTCAATTTCTGCGGGGCTTCTAGAATCGTTTATTTCCCATTGCGTAAGTTCGTTTTTGGAAACCGCATAACCACCTGGGTCTGTACGGCTGCCTGCGCTCATTGTGGTTAGCCCAAGCATCATCGCCCTGTCTCTGAAATTTGCAGATTCCCTTGTGCTAAGTGAAATTTCCACATCTGGGAAACATATTCTGTAAGCACATATAAGTTGAATCAGCTCCCTGTCGCTTGGAGTGTGCAGTTCAAAAGTTTGCCCTTCAAAAGGGCGCAGCCTTGGGAATGAGATTGAAAATTTGCTTTGCCAATATGTACCCTGCAAATAGCTCAAATGCAAAGCTGTGAAAAAACTATCCACTCGCCAATTTTCCAAACCGAGCAATGCTCCAATGCCAATTTTCCTAACACCTGCAATTCCAATTCTATCTGGGCAATGCAAGCGATATTCAAAAACGCTTTTTTTCCCGTGCGGGTGGTGTTGCTTGTAAGTCTCTTCCCTATAAGTTTCTTGATAAACAAAAACCGCAGTGACTCCACATTTTGCAAGCTCGGCATATTCTTCCATGCTAAGAGGCTGAACCTCTATTGAAACGGCGGCAAAATGTTCGTGGCAGAGTTTCACCGCATTTAGCAAGTAATCAAAGCCCGCATTTTTTGGGCTCTCGCCTGTTACCAAGAGAATGTGCTCAAAGTCGCCAAGTTTTTTTATAGCTTCAATTTCATCAAGTATTTCGTTTGTGCTCAAAACTTTTCTCTCAATATCATTGCGGGTATTGAATCCGCAATATACGCAGGAATTTGTGCAGTCATTGGAGAGGTAAAGCGGCAAGTAAAGTTGAATGGCTTTCCCAAAACGTTGCAGCGTTATCTCTCTGCTTTTTTTTGCCATATTCTCCAAATACGGAGCAGCAGCCCGCGAAATCAAAGCGGCAAAATCGTCCATATTCATATTTTCTTTTTTTGAAAGCGCCCGTTCCACAGATTGAAGAGTGGCAGTGGCAATTCCTTTTTCCACCATCTCCCAATTGAATTTGGAAAATATAGATGAAAACATTTGTTCTTGCGTGGGCATATTGGTAATTTAGAAATTTTTTCTATATTCCAACTATGTCTCTTTTAGAAACCTTACCCAAGCCGCAGGCAAAAGACTGTCTGCTAGATTATGCTGCAATTTTGCAGCTTTTGCCGCATCGCTTTCCTTTTTTGCTCATAGATAGAGTTCTCTCTTTTGAGCCAGATGCAGAGAAGGCAAAAATAACTTGCTTAAAAAATGCGAGTTTCAATGAGCCTTATTTTATGGGGCATTTTCCGGGCGACCCCGTGATGCCTGGTGTTTTGCAGGTAGAAGCTATGGCACAAGCCGGTTGCATTTTGGCATACTTAAAATTTGAAGAAGAATCCAAAGGTAAACGCCCAGCTTTTATGGGTGTTGACGGTTGCCGTTTTCGCCGTGCTGTTAGACCAGGCGATTCTTTGAGAATAGAAGCCGAGTTGGAAGAATTTCGCCGCGGCATAATCACATTTGACGGAAAAATTTTTGTTGGCGAAGACCGTGTTGCAGAAGCAAAGCTAAAAGCTACAATGGTGTGATATGAGAGTTCTCGTCACTGGCGGAGCAGGTTTTTTAGGTTCGCATTTGTGCGACAGGCTCATTGAGCAAGGGCAAGATGTTATTTGCCTTGATAATTATTTCACGGGTAGCAAAAAAAATGTTGAACATTTAGCGAGCAACCCTCGCTTTGAGCTTATTCGCCACGATGTAACCGAACCAATTCTTTTAGAAGTGGACAGGATTTACAATCTGGCTTGCCCTGCCTCTCCGGTGCATTATCAATACAACCCAGTTAAAACAATTAAAACAAGCATACTCGGTGCGGTGAATATGCTGGGCCTTGCCAAAAGGGTAAGGGCTAGAATTTTGCAGGCGAGCACGAGCGAGGTTTATGGAGACCCAAGCGTTCACCCTCAGGTGGAGGAGTATTGGGGAAATGTGAACCCCATAGGAATTCGCAGTTGCTATGATGAGGGAAAGCGCGTTGCCGAAACCTTGTTTATGGATTATCACCGTCAAAACAAGGTGGATATTCGCATTGTGCGCATTTTCAACACCTACGGACCTAGGATGCACCCAAACGATGGCAGGGTGGTATCTAATTTTATAGTGCAGGCTTTGCAGGGTAAAGATATAACCGTTTATGGCGATGGGCAGCAAACACGTTCTTTTTGTTTTGTGAGCGATTTAGTAGAAGCAATTTTGCGCACAATGGAACAGAATGAATATACTTTGCCCATAAATATAGGTAATCCTGGCGAATTTACCATTTTGGAACTCGCAGAAAAAATAATAAAGCTAACGAGCAGCAAAAGCAAAATAATAAAAGAACCATTACCCGCAGACGACCCAAAACAACGCAAACCAGACATCAGCAAGGCAAAAAAATTTCTAAACTGGGAACCCAGCGTAAATTTAGAAGAAGGATTGAAAAAAACAATAGAATATTTTCTATCTTCTCCTTATGGATTTGATTCCGTTTAAAGATCTTCTTTTTTGTGCAACGGCTGTTGTTATGGTTGCAGCAGCTTTGCTCACGGTACTCGCCAAAAATATTTTGCACAGCGCGGTTGCCCTTATATGCACATTTTTTGGAACGGCGGTTCTTTACTTTTTGCTTTCAGCAGAGTTTATAGCTGTGGCTCAGGTGATGGTTTATATAGGCGGTGTGGTTGTATTTGTTGTGTTCACCATTTTACTCACAAGCCGCTTGGGTGAGCGCGTTCAAGAAATAAGCCGTTCAAGAAAAATCGTGGCTTTTGTTTTTTCCCTGCTCGTAGCTATTTTGGCATTTAGCTTTTTAAGAGAACTCGGAATGGTTTTGCAAGAGCAAACAGAAGATTTTGCCACTCTAGCTGCCATAGGTAAAAGGCTTCTTTCTCCCGATGAAACAGGCTTTCTTTTGCCTTTTGAGGCAATTAGCTTGTTGCTTTTAATATCTTTGATAGGTGCGGTAAGCATAGCGCGAATTCCAAGCGATGATAAAAACGAGGAGGCAAAATGACTTTGCAAACCTGCCTTTTGTTAGCTTTTTTCCTTTTTGCAATAGGGATTTACGGAATTTTAACTCGCCGCAACGCAATCGGCATTTTAATCAGCATGGAATTGATGCTAAACGCCGCAAACATAAACTTTATAGCCTTTGCGCATTTTAGAGCCGAAGATGCAACAGCAGGTTCTGTTTTTAGCCTTTTTGTTATAGCAGCCACCGCTTGTGAAATGGCAATTGCGCTTGCCATAGCCATAACGGTTTATCGCAGGCACGGGCATTTGGATGTTGACGAATTAAGGGAACTCAGAGACCCGGATGTGTGAACAAGTTTGCTTGCTAGGAGCAACAGGCTCCATTGGTGATTCTGCACTTGACGTGATAAAACAACACAAGGAGCGTTTTTCCCTGCACTCTGCGGCAGCTCGCGGCAATGTGCAAAAAATGGCTGATATTGCCAAAGAATATCCAAATGCAAAATTAGCTCTTTTTGATAAAACTTCCGCTTTGGAACTTCAAAAAATAACTGGCAAACCGGTTTTGGCAGGCATGGAAGGTTTGCTGGAATTGGTTTCTGATTCAGCTTGCGATTTGGTGGTGAACGGATTAACAGGTTCGGTTGGTTGCGAGCCAACATTAAAGGCAATAGAGAGAGGTAAAAAAATTGCTCTTGCAAATAAAGAAACCCTTGTTATGGCTGGGGCAATAATAAAACAGGCTCTGGAAAAAAATCCAAAAGCCCAAATAATGCCTGTGGATAGCGAACACAATGCAATTTTCCAGTGCCTTGCGGGGCGAGGCGAGGCAGAGGTTGAAAGTTTGGTTATCACCGCGAGCGGCGGTCCTTTTAGGGAATTGCCTGTGGAAAAATTTTCTGAAATAACATTAAAAGATGCGCTTAATCACCCTGTGTGGAGTATGGGGAAAAAAATTACCATAGACTCCGCATCTATGATGAACAAGGGTTTGGAAGTTATAGAAGCTCATTTTCTTTTTGATATTCCCTACGAGCGTATTAAAGTTGTGGTACATCCGCAGAGCATGGTTCATTCGCTTGTGCAGTTTATAGACGGCAGTTTAATGGCACAGTTGGGTGCACCGGATATGAGAATTCCCATTCTTTGTGCAATGACTTTTCCCGAAAGGTTGCACCTAGAAACAAAGCGGTTAAATTTGCCGGAAATACAAAAGCTGACATTTTTTGAACCAGATTTAAAAAAATTCCCCTGTCTTTCCTTGGCTTACGAAGCGGGCAAAGCTGGCGGTACAAGAGCGGCTGTTTTGAATGCCGCAAACGAAATTTTGGTAAACGCTTTTATACAGGAAAAAATCTCTTTTTTGGATATTCCACGTGGAATAGAGTATTGTTTGGAAAAAATCCCAGAGCAAAGCGGTGAGTTGAATTTGGAAAAGGTTTTGCTTGCAGATTCTGCTGCTAGGGAAGAGGCTTGTGTTTTTGCGAGGCTAGGGTGAGATTTACTATAATCAATAAAAAATCCACAACAACACCGGCTTCTTAGCATTTTTCAATTTAGCGTCTAGCCAAGTCATTGTCTCATCGTCTGTGACGGGGCAGCCAAAACTCCAGCCCATAGGTAAATGATAAGGATATATTTCCTCTAAAGGAAGGGGCGTAAAAGAGTGAAGCACTATAATACGCTCAAAGGCGTTGCTATTGCTTGCTTCCAATCCGTGCATTTTGTAATGCACGTTTATGCCATACTGACTGTAAGAGCGAGTACCTATTTTATATTTTCCAAGCGAAGTTAGCAAACTTCCTTTTTCGTTGCTGAAAAGAGGCTTATCCCCCGTGCTGCTATTAGTGCCTTTTCCTGAACCATGAGCAACTAAAGCTTTTCTTTCCACTCCCTGATTTTTAAAGTCATAAATAAACATACGGTGTTTTCCAGAATGGATTTTCATATCAATGAGGATGCAAAAGTCTGTGTTACAGTCATTGGCTTTGCAAAACGACAGAGCTTCTTTTGCTTTTTCTTCAATTTGTGCATTGCTTGTTTCTACAAGCACTTCCGCAACTTCTAAATTACTATCTATATTACCCGAAACCAATGCGAAAGCACCTAAGATCAATACTTTTTTAAGCATAATTGAATATAAGAATATAATAAATTATGCCTATATAATTTTACTCACCCTGCCAGTTTCACTTCGTGGGCAGGGTTCGCCCTTCGGGCTGTCCTACGGACATTAAAAATTTTCTAACAATGCCTGTTTTCTTAGCAAAGTTTTTGGACAGGCACAAAAACTTTTTTACTCACCCTGCCAGTTTCACTTCGTGGGCAGGGTTCGCCCTACGGGCTGTCCTGCGGACATTAAAAAATCTCTATTTATGCCTTTATAGGCACGAGATTTTTTTCTACATTTAAACCCTAATGATTCTAGTCCGTTACGTGCTTAAAGAACATATAGCCCCCTTTTTCGCTGCGCTTTTCGTGACTACATTTTTATTTGTAATAAATTTTTTGGTAGAAGTGCTAGACAAAATTCTATCCAAAGGAATTCCCGCTGGTATTGTTTTGGAGATTTTCGCGCTAAATGTGGTTTGGATGGTGGGGCTTGCGGTGCCTATGTCTGTGCTTGCCGCCACTCTTATGACCTTTGGCAGGCTTTCTTCGGATAGGGAAATAGTGGCTATGCAGTCTGCGGGAATTTCGCCACTTTCGCTTATGCGGCCTGTCCTTGTGTTTTCTACCTTGCTTATGGTTTTATTGATGCTTTTCAACAACTGGCTGCTGCCAGAAGCAAATTACCGTAGCGCAATGCTCATGCAATCTGTTACCCGTAAAAGACCTCACGCTATGATAGATGAGGGTAAACTCATAAATCAGTTCCCAGGCATTCAAATTTGGGTTTCTCGCATAGATAACCAAAACGCAGAGCTTTACGGCATAAAAATTTTTGAAATTGGCGGCAATTACCCGCGTGTGATAACCGCAGATAGTGCCTCAATGGAATATGTGGATATGGGTGCAACCCTTATGCTTCATTTGAAAAACGGAGAAAATCACTTTGTGGATCCCAAAGACCCAGAGCGTTATTTTAGAATTCGCTTTGCAAATCAAGACTTTGCTGTGCAAAACATTGACGACCGTTTTGAACGCACCGATAACAAAACACGCGGCAATCGCGAATTGTCCATAGAAGAGATGCTCAAAGTAGTAGAAGAATCCAGCAAAGAAGATAAAGAACTAATTGAGGAATTTCAGCCATTAGTTTGGAAAAATATGGATGATTTAAATTTGATTCTTAAAAAAGATACGATTTTGCCAGAGGAGCTAAAAAGCAAAAAGATTTTGCCAAATGCAAAAAAACGTGCAAATGCTATGGAATTGGTGAAACAAGAAGAAAATGAAAGTTTGATTAAAATAAACCGAATGGAAATTAGGCGCGAAGGTATATTAAAGCGCATAGCCATACACAAGGTTGAGATTCATAAAAAAATAAGCACTGCTGTAGCTTGTGTTGTATTTGCGCTTATAGGTGCGCCGCTTGGCATAATTGCTAGGCGAGGCGGAATTGGCCCTGGTACTGTTTACAGCCTTGGATTTTTTGCCGTTTATTGGGTGTGTCTTATCGGTGGTGAAAATTTGGCAGACCGTTTGATAATTTCGCCAGCTATTTCTATGTGGGCTTGCAATGCGCTTATTGGAACAATTGGTTTATTTTTAACTTGGCGGGTAGCGCGGCGATGAAATTTTCTTTTTACCTGCTTGGAAATTTTTTAAAATCCTTTACCTTAATAACGGTAGGTAGCATAGTTGTTTTTATAATAATAGATTTTGTGGGCAATATAAAAATGTGGCTTTTGAGAGGTTTGGAACAAACCGGAGAATATTATTTAAATTATCTGCCATACATAGTATATCTCGTTTCTCCTGTTGCTATAATGTTAACTGCAATAGCAAGCGTTGGAGCAATGGCAAGGCATTTGGAAATCTCTGCTATGCAGGGTGCGGGCAGAAGCCCTTTTAGAATATTGTTGCCTATTCTTGTTGCAGGAACAATTATAACAGCACTTCTTTTTACAGTTGGCGAAATAATTTTGCCAGATGCAAATCATCGCCGCTTGGAAATTGCAGAAACAAGAATTGAGCAGAGAAAAAATCCTAGGGTAAAGGAAAAAAATCAGTTTATATTCATAGGTTCAGACCATTCAGATTGGTATTTCAAGCGTTATAGCGGCATAACCAAAAAAGGCGATAATGTTTCTTTGGTTTTGCAAGACAACGGCAAACCAACTACTCGCTATGATGCAAAAAATATAGAGTGGAATGATAGTTCTGCTTCTTGGGTTTTCCAAAACGGTTGGGTGAGATATTTTTCTCCAGAAGGAAATTTAAGTGCCGATAAATTCAAAACTATGGACATAGGGCAGCAAACCAGCGTTTTGCCCGAAGACATAATAAACGAAAGGCAAAGCCACGAAGAGATGAATTCAAGGCAGATAAGCCGCCGAATTGAAATTTTGAGGCGTAGCGGAGAAGACACGAACAAAATGGAAACTCAATGGCATTTTAAATTTTCTGGTCCAATAACGGCAATGGTAACTCTGATAATTGCTCTTTCTCTTGCTCATAGATACAGCCGCGGCGGTGCTTTGAGCCAGCAGTTTGGCATAGGCATCATTATGACGTTCAGCTATTACATTGTTGTTCGCGTTGGTTTGCAAATGGGCGAGAATGGAATTTTGGAACCCTGGTTAGGTGCTTGGGTGGGGCATATAATTTATGGTACTGTGGCACTGGCAATGTTGTTCAGGTCGTTTAGGTTGTGAGCGGCACTTGTATATTTGTATTTTTACATCAAATGCAAAAACCTCTTAAACATATCGCTGTGATAATGGATGGCAATGGTCGTTGGGCTAAGTCCAAGGGCTTGGAGCGTTTTTTGGGACATAGGCAAGGCACAAAGGCAACTGTTGCAACCGTTGAAGCTGGTGTGGATTTGGGTTTGGAGCATTTGACTCTTTTTGTTTTTAGTTCAGAAAATTGGCAACGACCTAAAATTGAAGTTGAATACCTTATGAATTTGCTAGTTGAAATGGTTGCACAAGAGATTCCTCACCTTATGGAAAAAAACGTTAAACTAAAAGTAATAGGCAATATGAGTAAGCTACCCGAAAAACCGCGTAAAAAACTTCAAGAAGCAATAGACGAAACCGCGCAAAATAGCGGGATGCAGCTTAACCTAGCAATATCTTATGGTGGGAGAATGGAAATTGTGGAAGCAGCTCGCGAAATTGCCACCCTTGCAAAAAAAGGCGAGCTAAACCCAGAAACTTTGGACGAAACTCAGTTCGCAAACCATTTATATTTGCGTGGCGCACCAGACCCAGACCTCGTTATACGCACAGGTGGCGAGTACAGGCTTTCCAATTACCTGCTGTGGCAAGCTGCATATAGCGAATTTTTTGTTAGCGATGTTCTTTGGCCAAATTTCACCAAAGAAGATTTTGCAAAAGCCATTGAGTTTTACAACACTCGGCAGAGAAGATTTGGCAAGGTTGTGGAAGAATAGCTACAACTCCAATTTCCCTATAACAGAAAACCTCGGCACAAAACCTTTGCCAAGTTCCCCATTTATGGGCCAAGACAAATTTATGTGATTAACAACGCCCTGCACAAATTTAGATTTGGAAACTCTTAACCCTATTCCCGCCATATACAGCAGATCTCTCGGTTCAAAAGCATGTAATCTATCTATTGCTTCTCCAGCTGTTAAAAAAGCAGCAAAAGATGGAATTAGCGTTAAAATTTCAAATTCTGGAAAGTATCTCTGTTCTGCTTTAAAGGCAAATGTATTTTTGCCTGCTAAATAATGT
>JAITFN010000075.1 GCA_031281345.1 Candidatus Fibrimonadaceae bacterium | reverse complement strand
AAACCGTCACTTCGCCATCTATAAGAAGACATCTTTCCTCGCTATCGTAATGCCAGTCAAATTCCGAAACCTCACATTCCCATATAGGCTTTGACTCCATTTCGTTCTTCTCAGCCTCGTCTGCTTTTTTTACTGTTATGTTCATTTTGCCTCCGGTTATTTTGGCATAGGGATAATATAGAAAATTTTAGCAAAAAGATAACCTTCCCTATATGTCGTGGAAATTAATGTAACAAATACCCCCCCCTAACACCCCCCTCCGGTCCAAGTTCAATCTCATAATCCGAGAGCTTAATCATATCTGGGTGATGCTCCACAAAAACAACAGCGTGCCCCGCGTTGGAAAGTTTGCGCAAATGGTTCCACAGAGGTTGAATATCCTGCAAATGCAAGCCGGTTGTGGGTTCGTCTAAAAGGAAAATTGTGCTTTCGGAATTTGATTTGCAAAGCTCGGCGGCTAGTTTTAAACGCTGAATTTCGCCGCCGCTCATTGTGGTGGTGGCTTGCCCAAGCCGCAAATATCCAAGCCCAATGCTGTTTAGAATTTGCAGGGGCTTTTCTATTCTTTTCATATTTTTGAAAAAATCGCAAGCGGTTTCTATTCGCAAAGCCAAAATGTCTGCTATGCTTTTTCCGTTCCACAAAACTTTCAAAGTTTCGTTATTGTACCTTTTGCCCTTGCAAGCCTCGCAAAGCTCCCAAACATCGGAAAGGAAGTGCATCTCTATCAACTGATAACCCCTGCCCTCACACACCTCGCAACGCCCGCCTTCTTTGTTGTAGGCAAAACGCCCAACATCATAGCCGCGAATTTTGCTCTCCGGCAATTTTGCAAAAAGTTCTCGCAGTTTCTCTAAAATGCTCATATAGCTAACAGGCGTGGAGCGTGGGCTTGAGTTTATTGGTGTTTGGTCTATAAAGCAAACAGGCTTTTTCTTTTTTTCTGCCTCCGAAAATATGCACTCCATAAGAGTGCTTTTGCCCGAACCGCTAACACCAGAAATTGCAGTTATTGCTCCGAATGGAATTTTTACGGAAATGTTTTTGAGGTTGTTTTTGGTTAGATTTTTGAGAGCGAAATCAGGGGCTAGGGGGGAGGAGGGAGGGCCTAAAGGTTTTGTGTCTTCAAGTGCTTTTTTTCCTGATAAATATTTTACTGTGGAGCTGCTCTGGAATTTTTTTATCGATTTTGTGTTTGAAAGTTCTTTTGGGCTTCCTGTTGCCACAACTTCGCCGCCGAATTCGCCTGCTTTTGGACCCAAGTCCACAATGTGGTCTATAGCTTTTATAAATTCCAAATCGTGTTCAACAACAACTATTGTGTTTCCTAAATCGCGAAGTTTGTAAAGCGAATCCAAAAGTTTTTTTGTGTCGCTTTGGTGCAGTCCTATTGTGGGTTCATCAAGCACATAGAGAACGCCCTCCAAGCCGCTGCCTATTTGGCTTGCGAGCCGGAGCCTTTGAGCTTCGCCGCCGCTCAGGGACTCGCCTTTGCGGTCTAATCCTAAATATGAAATTCCTACATTTATAATGAATTCCATTCTTCCCAAAATTTCTTTTAATAGGGGTTTGGCTATAATTTTTTGAGTTCCGTTGAATGGGATGTTTTTTAGCCAGTTGTAAGCCTCACTGATGGAGAGTTTGCAAGCATCGCTTATGGATTTTTCGTCTATTTTCACCGCTAAAAATTCCGGTTTCAATCGCTCGCCTTTACATTCTGGGCATATACTTCCAAAAATATCTCCAATGCCTTGGCAACGCTCGCAAGCTCCGAAATGGCTGTTGAAGCTGAAATTTTTTGGGTCTAATTCTTCGGCAAAACTAAAGTCGCAATCTGGGCAGCATAAAAAATTTGAATAGTGCTGGTTTCCAATTTTTATTTTGCCATCGTTTTCTGAGTATGCTTTTTCTATGGAATCCAAGAGTCTTGTTCTATTTTTTTCTGTTAAAGGAACTCTGTCTAAAATTTCGTCTTTTGAATAAATCACTACCAAATCTTTGCCACCTTGTTCGTATAGGTGCCGCGTTAGTTCCGAGGCATTGTATTTTTGTAGGGCTTTGTTGTGAGTGGGGCAGTGCATAGTTCCAAGCCTTGCCCACATTATGCGAAAGAAATCGTAAATTTCCGTTAGGGTTGCAACGGTGCTTCTTGGGCTTTTGGAGGCACTTTGCTGGTCTATGGCTATGGCGGGCGCAAGCCCTTGAATTGAATCCACGCTGCCTCGGTCTATTTTTCCCAAAAATCTGCGAGCGTAAGTGGAGAGGCTCTCCAAAAATCTGCGTTGCCCTTCTGCAAAGAGCGTATCAAATGCCAAACTGCTTTTGCCCGCCCCGCTAACTCCCGTAATTGCTGTTATTTTATGCCGAGGAATGCGAACAGTTATGTTCTTTAGGTTGTGTTTGCGCGCACCGGTTATGATGATGTCTAGGGATTTAGTTGGCATTTTTATCCTTTTGCAAATTCTAATCTAGATATAAAATCTGAATAAGAAATAATTTCTGTTCCTTTATATTTTTTTAAAGCCCAAAGCCCTTTATCGCCAGTAAGTATAAAATCTGCTTTAACAGCATACGATAAAGCGAATAAAAATAAATCGTCAGGATCGTTTAATTCTGGAACAGTGATGTTTTCTAGTTGAACTTGAACGGAAAATTCTCTCATTAAATCCAAAGCTTCAAGGATATTCTTTTTTTCTACATATTTAGTTATGTAATTTCTGGAACTTACATCAACAAATTCTTCAATAAGTTCTTGACAAGTGATAACAGAAACTTTTTTGTTTAAAAATAAATCTTTTAATTTTATTAGTTTTTTGCCAAGAAGATAAGAAATCCATAAATTAGTATCAATAATAATTTTATACATAAATTTTATGTAATTCCTCTTTCGGCAAATACTTTAGCCCAATTTTTTCCTTCTTTGTTTCCATATCTCACTAAATTTACAGCTTCTTGAATTTCATCTTCCGTAACGGGAACATTTTTTGGGCGTTTCTTTTCAAAATCTTCTAACATAGCCACACGCCGAGACTTAGTCATAACAGATTTTTTTAGCATATCAACCTCTTGAAAGAATATACAAAATTAAAACAAATCATCACTTCCAAGCTTGCATCGTGAGCTTTTACCCTGACACTTACCCTGACATTTTACACATTTTTTTCTATATTCCCTAATCCTTATGCCATATAGTTTTGAAAATGCCATTGCAGACAAACTTGCAGAAAAACACAAGCAGGGTCTTTTGCGTTCATTATGCCAGCCTTCGGGCATAGATTTTTCCAGCAATGATTATTTGGGTTTGGCAAATCATTTTGAAATAGCAAAAGCTGCCGCAGATGCTTATATTAAATACGGAGCTGGTAGCAAAGGGTCTAGGCTTTTGGGTGGCAATCACAAAATTTTTGAAGAAACAGAAAAATGGTTGGCAAATTGGAAAGGCACAGAAGCAGCTTTGATTTTCAACAATGGATATAGCGCAAACGTAGGAGTTATATCTTCTCTTTGCGATTCAAAAACGCATCTGTTCTGCGATAGGCTAGACCACGCGAGTATGTTGGATGGCTACGCAATAGGCGATGGAAAATTGCACCGCTTTAAGCACAATAATCCAGCAGATTTGGAAAAAGCGCTGAAAGAAGTTGAACCCGATAGTTTCAAGCTGATAGCGGTAGAAGCCGTTTATAGCATGGAAGGAGATATTGCTCCGTTAAAAGACTATGCAGATCTAGCAGAAAAATACGGCGCTATGCTTTATGTTGACGAGGCTCATAGCGATGGAATACTAGGACCTGAGGGCAAAGGCTTAGTTGCGCAACTCGGCTTGGAGAGCAAGGTTCATTTATCGCTCACAACATTTGGAAAAGCCTACGGAACAATGGGAGCCTGCGTTTTTGGCTCCAAGTTGCTCATAGATTATTTCATAAGCAGTGCCCGCAGTTTTATCTATTCCACGGCAATTTCGCCTGGTATGGTTGTGGCAATGCAAAAAGCAGTTGAAGTTTCAATGAGAGACGGCTTTCGTAGGGATAGCGTGCTTAAAATGTCTGCGGATTTTAGGCAAAAAATAAAGGAAGCCGGAATGGATTGCCTGCAAAGCGAAACGCAAATTGTGCCTATAGTGCTTGGTACAGTGGAAAAAGCTCAGAAATGCAAGGATTTTTTGCTAGAAAAGGGTTTTTATGTGCCTTGCATTCGCCCCCCAACCGTACCTAATGGCACGGCAAGGCTTAGAATAAATATAAGTGCCTCGCATAAAACAAGCGAAATTCAGGCTTTGGCAGAGGCATTAATTTTCTATATTCAGTCTTTATGAAAAAATTGACCCTCTCGTTGTGCCTTTTTGCTTTGCTTGTATTGGTAGCTTGTGGCGAAAATTGGTATGGAAGTAGCTCAGGCGGTGGCTCCGATATTAAATCCCTGCGCCTAGATGCAGAAGACGCTTTTAGAAACGGTAAATATGAAACTTCTTTCAATATTTGCAAAAAAATAACTGAAATTGACCCTACATCATCTTTTGGCTACTATGGAATGGCAAGAGCGGGCCTCTGGCAGCACGGAATTAATCCCCTAAACATATTTGGTATCGTTAAAACAAAAGAGGATGAATGTCCCTTTATGGGAGAAGATGTAAAAACGAGGAACAATTATCTTCAAGCGATGAGAAAAGTTTTCAATTCTTTGACAGAATTAGACAGGCGCGATTCTTTAACTGCTCTTTGGGAGTTTCATGAACACGGTAGGAAAGATAAAAATTGGGACTCCACTTTTATTATAACTATAGAGGTAAATGGTGAGAAGGAAAATAGGTATGTAAATTTAAAAGATAGACTCGCCGATTTTAGAGAAACATTCTGCGGTAATTCCTCCAGCAATGCCTGCTCCGATACCACTGCCAAAAGAAAATCATTTCCTTTAAGTGATAGGGAATACACAGGCAGTTATTTTGGCGGCATTTTGCTTTTATCTAAATTTTCGCAATGGTTTTTAAACTTTCTTGACACAAACAATGATGGATGCATAACAAAGAAGGGAATGCCAGGTACAGATTACCCAGGCAATGCTTCTGAATGGAAAAAATGGGGTTGCACAAAAGGTAGTGACAAATTCGACCCCCCTGTGGTGTTTAAGCGTGAAGGAGGCAGCTGTGTTCCCGATAACACGCAAATATTAGAAGATTTGCAAAGCGATATGGACGATTATTATAAATGTGTGGAAACTTGCACAAAAGACTGCGATACCAAATGCCAAGATAAAATAGAAGACCTTGGAATACTTGATATAAATAATAAAATAGACGATTTTGGCGATGATTTTGGCGATATAGAAAGCATATTAAACAGTATGGGGATTGAAGGAAGCGAAATTGAGCAGTACAAAGCTAATGCTTCTTTTTACAAAATGGGAGCCCATCGCGATGTTGACGGAGACGGTTGCATAGACGAAGAACTCATAGACGGGCTAGACAACGATGGAGACGGATTTATAAATGAAAACTCAAGGCTCTCTCCTACAGACCCAAACGATCCGTATTACGGAATTAGCCCAATGAACAATTCCATGTATGGAAACAACCTTTATAGAGATAATTCAAATTGGGAATATAACAAGCCTATGGATTTCAATAAGCCGGTGCCAATATGCAACGTTCCTGGTTGTTCAAAATCTACATGCACCTACCCTAGTTGCACATTGCTTCTCCCAGATGAAACAGGGTGGGTAAGAGTATTAAACTTCACGCAAAAAAAATATGACAATGGACTAGACTACTGGACATCAAACAATGCAGCTCTTAAACTTGAAGTTGCGCAAGACAAAGATTGCAAGAAGTATAAACTTCAAGATAGAATAAACCTCATAGGCGGTTGCTGGCCGTGGTATAGCAGAGAACAATTTGATTACTATTGCAACAAAAAGGAGTAATAATTGAAATACCTTCCCCTAGTTTTGTCTTTTTTGCTTTTTACTTTTGCTTATGCTGCCAAAGGGCCGCAGTATCATTCTTTAAAGGTGCACGGTATGGGCGGAGCCTTTGTTGCCGTAGCCGATAGCAAAGACGCTCTTTACTACAACCCTGCTGGATTAAATTTAATAAACCGTTTGGGAAATTTTGAAACAAATCCAGATATGGGTTATATGCCATTCTCAAAGTCTGAGGTGCGTTTGACTTCTGTAGCGGTTTTTCTTCCGGGAAAAGAAATCGGTACTGTGATTGATGCTTGCGGTGCGCCAACGCTTGGCAAAATAATAAAAAAAGTTTTGTTCTTTGATTTTGGATATTTTGGTGATGCCGACTGGTGCCCTGCATATTTTGACATTGTTCCAGACAACGAAGATGATTGGTCAGATTCTTTAGACGCACACCCAGACCTTGCAGAAAATATGAGAAGACTGAACAGGAGCAGCCTTGATATAGGCACGCAAATAAGCCTTCTTGAAATTGTTATTCCAAATTTTGGAATTGCTATCTGGGGTAACGCTGCTGCCGCTCCGTGGGTTGACGTTGGTATTTTTGTTCCGATTTTTGGCTATGAACCCGTGCAAATAGATGGGGTTGTACAAACGGCCTTTGCGTTTTCTCCTGTGGAGCTATGGTCTGTTGGAGCTGGATTAAAAGTTGCAAAAAGATATAGTCAGCCAGCGTTCAATTATAAACCGGGCTTGAATTATGACGGAACAGACGTAACATTAGATACAACAGGCGGGCATGATCTGCAAAAAAGATGGGAAGGTTTTGGTGATTATATGCTTAGTTTTGAAGGTATAGCCGCTGGCATGGACTTGGGTGTGCTTTATCAAATAACAAGAGAGATTAGGCTTGGAACATCGGTTCGCAACATATTTTTTGGAGAGCTGGGAGGCGAGTCAATAACCCCAAACTGGTCTATTGGAGCAATGGCAAGCCCGATGATTTTGCAAAGCAATAGCCTTTGGGCGCGAAAAGTGAACTTTGCCATAGATTATGTGGATATTTTAGATGGTACAATAACCGAAAAGTTTATGGGGCATTTGAACTTAGGAGCCGAAATTGACCAGATTGTTATACCCTCTCCAACTACGGAAATGTCTTTTACATATCGTTTATTGTTTGGAGCTGTTGGCGGGGTTATAGGTTTTGGCATAGGCACCTTAATTGGCGATGGCAATGGTGTTATAGGTACTATGGCAGGAATGGCTGTAGGCACAATTGCTGGCATTAAATTTGGCCTTGGCAATGAAGCTTTGCGTGTTTCCTTTGGATGCGGCCTTGAAGGTGGCTACCCAGCCTTTAATATGGGGTTTGGGCTTTTTGGCGATGCGCTTACTATGCGGTTTGCCTCTTATGCAGAAGAAAGGGGCTTAAAAACAGGCCAAAATGGGCATAGATTCTGGGCTGGGGAATTTAGCATAGGTTTTTAAGTAAAAATTAGCGATAATTAACATTTTTTTAACAGTAAGCGACATTTTTATATATATTTATTTATATGTTGCAAATCCATTACAATCGCGTTTCGTTTGCCCGCCCCGTGCTTTTTCTTGTACTATGGCTTGCACTGGTGGCTCTTGTAGCTTGTTCTAGTGGAGGCGACGACCCACCTGATAATGGAGGAACCAGCTCCGGCGGTGGCAACCCTAGCATAAGTTCTAGTTCTGGCGGTGGTACTTCCAGCGCGGGTGGAGGCAATTCCAGCGGTGGAGGTGGCACTTCCAGCGGCGGAGGCGTTTCTAGCTCTGGTGGTGGCAATCCCGGAAGCTCTGGGTCAGTTGACGTGAACGTTGAAAATGCTATTAAAATTGAATTTAAAAGCGGAAGCGCTCCTGTGATAACCAACTCTTTCAGCGAAGTTACAATAAATCCAACTGGCGAAAATGTAGTTATTAGAATTCCCGATGCCCCAGACGACAAAGAACCGAAATACAATTTTGTGATAAGCGGAACCACGAGCAATGGCTCAGTTAAATTTTATGGCAATGCTAGAAAGTCGCTTTACTTAAACGGAGTGAACATCACAAATAGCACCGGTCCTGCTATAAACATTCAAGGTGGCAAGCGGGTAAATGTGCATTTGGTTAACGGAACTACAAACTTTTTGACAGATGGTCCAAATTATAGCACTCCACCAACCGGAGAACAAGCAAAAGGTACCTTCTTTAGCGAAGGCAAGCTAGAATTTAATGAGGGCAACGGCACTTTGGAAGTGAAGGGAAAAAACAACCATGCTATAGTAGTTGATAACGGTTTTGAAATAAATAGCGGAAAAATAATTGTCAAAGAATCCGTCAACGACGGCATTCATGTAAACGACAAAATTGAAGTGAAAGGCGGAGAAATAGACATAACAAGCGTAGGTGATGGCATTCAAAGCGAAAAAAAAGCAGAATCACAAAATGTACCACAGGTAAAAATCACAGGTGGAAAAATAAAAATCCTAACCACAGGCAACAAATCGCACGGAATTGCAAGCGACTCGGGAGCGGTTTCAATAGAGAGTAATGCCGTGATTCAAATAAATGTTAAGGGCGATGGCTCAAAAGGAATAAGGGCGCGCGGATGGATACAGTTCAAAGGTGGAAACACGACCATAGAGACAAACGGAGAAGCAGACAGCTCAGACAGTTCAGCCGATGAAAGCAATGCCACAGGAATAAAATTAACTGGAGATTTATTTATAGACGGTGGCGAATTAACCGTAAAAACCACTAAAGATGGAGCCAAAGGAATAAATACAGAGGGAGATGCAACCATCAGCGGCGGAAAAATAAATATTGATGCAATTGATAATGGTTTAAAAGTTCAAAAAACCTTGAAAATTACAGGTGGCACCGGCAGTATAAAATCAAAGAAAAAGAAAGCCATAGATGCCAAAGAATGGGACAACAATGAAGGCAGCATAACCATTCAAAACGGAGTTTCTTAAAATGCTTGAGACCTTTCAAAACAATATGCTTCAAACCTGCTTGTTTCAAAATTACTTGCAGCCTTTTTCGCGTTCCTCTTTAGAAGAGTCAAAGGCGATGTCTTTTTTGAACAGATTTGATACCAAATATGTTTTAAGAATTGAGAATGCCTTTGATTTTTTAAAGGAAATTCAAGACAATTATTCCCTGCTCCAAATAAACGAGGAAATTATCCAAAGCTACAGAACAGTTTACTTTGACACCCCAGATTTGCACTGCTTTAATCTACACCACAACAAAAGGGCAAACAGATTCAAATTCCGCACAAGGCAGTATTTGAGCAACGGAAAAATTTACAACGAGATAAAGCAAAAATTGAATACCGGAAAAACCGTGAAATTTCGCCAACGCAGAGACGAAATGGAAGACATCTCCGAATTTGACAACGATTTTGCAAACCTAATACACACCAACAACTACAATTTTGAAAACTTGGTTCCAACACTTTTTGTTTTCTTTAACCGCATAACACTTTTGAACAAATATTTTCCCGAAAGAATGACCTTGGATTTTGGCTTGAAATATGGCTACAATAACGAGGAGTTCGTACTCAACAACACCGCAATAGTCGAGCTGAAAAGGGAAAGAACCCCCGAAAGGACGGTTTCACAAGATTTTTTCCGCAAAATTTGCAAAACACCAAGCGGTTTTTCCAAATATACCATTGGAGTTTCGCTAACACACGAAGAAGCAAAGAAAAATCGCTTTTTGCCCAGAGTGAAATCCTTATCTTATGAACATAGGAGCGTTGTTTTATGAACATATCTGTTGACTGGTCTTTTGTAGAATCGCTTGCGGTTCGTTTTGTCATAAACATAATTTTTGCTTATATTTTAATAAGCTGCGTTTATGCAAAGGAACACCGAATAAGAGAATATTCCTTCACCTTCTTTATCTCAAATATCTTGATATTTTTGGTCACCTCGTTGCTCGCTTCTGTTAAAGTGAAAACCGGTTTTGCATTTGGACTTTTTGCCATTCTCTCCATTTTGCGCTACAGAACGGAGCAAATTCAGCTCAGAGAAATGACCTTCCTCTTTGCCTCAATAATCCTTGGCGTTATGAATTCGCTGGCAACAGATGAACTTTCTCTGTGGGCTGTTCTTTTGGCAGATGCTCTTCTGTGCCTAAGCATTTTCGTTGCAGAAAAAGCATTCATAGGCAGCACAGACCAAATACTTTTATTCTACGATAACTCCAAGCTTTTGGCAAAAGATAAGAAAAAGGAACTCTACGAAGACCTAAAAAACCGCTTTGGCTACGATGTGCTAAAAGTGGTAATCGTGAGAATGAACTATCTAACAGATAGCGCAGAAATTAAACTAGTATTCAGAAGGTAAAATATGTTGAGGGGTAATAAAGGTTTAAAAATTCTGCTCGCTTTGCTCTTTTTGGGCATTGGGGTTCAAGCGGTTTATGCAAAAAAAGATAAAAACGCCGTTCCTAAGGATTCTACCATTGCCGCTGTGCTTGTAGCAGAAGATACCACAGTGGTGAAAGTGAAAGCGGAGAAAAAGAGTGAAGCAAAAAATAAAACAAAAACCGAAGCAAAAACAAAAGCCGAGACAAAAGATAAAGATGAAACCGAAGTTAAAATAGAAGGTATTTTGGAAGTTGGCTTTGACAACAACTATAAATATGTAGAATATAAAGCGGGAAAAAGAGTTGAATATAAGAGAATAGGCAGGGCAGAAGTTGGAGCATCTTTTCGTCCTGTGAAAAAAGTTAGGGCAGAAGTTGGCTTTGAGTATAACAGCAAAGACAGCGTGCCCACAATAGACAAACTTTACGCTCAATATAACCCTTTTAGTTTTAGCACCATTCGCTTTGGCTATATGAAAAAATCTTTTGGTTTGGAAGAGAGAACTGGCCTTGAGGAGCGTTATTTCCATAAACGCTCAATAATAAACGATTTTTTGGATTCTTCGGGCATTGGTTTTTTGAATCACGATTTGACCTTGCAGTATCGCCATGAATTTGGCAAAAAATTTGAACTCAGAGGCGGTTTTTCTTGGACAGCAGATTCCACGCGCTACCTGCAAAACTACAGCGCCGAATACGACGACAAAAAGAACAATATTGTTTTGGCTGCCATAATAAAGCACGTTATTCCACCGGACGAGGCTATGATAACCACTTATGTTTCCTCGCTTTCCTATAGGCGAATAGGTAATTTGTCTGCAAGTGAGCTTGAGCTGACTTATGGCACTAATCCCTGGTTAAAACGCTTTGAAGACAGGAATGCTACTATTTTGGGTGCAAGGCTAAAGGAAAACATTTTCTTGAATACGGGGCTGAATACTTTGCAGCAGGTTATTCCCATTGCAGAAGCGGCTATTTTTAGCAGGGATTTTAAAGCAGATACCACCGAGTACGATGCCCAGTTCAGAGCCGGCTTAACCCTTGGTTTTGCTAAAAAATCGGCTATTCAGTGGCGAAATAATTACGGGGTTGTTTCTAAAATAAGAGATGGCGAAAGGGAGCTTTGGCGGAGACGCTTTGATACCGAGGTTTTGGTGATTTTTTAGGCGATAAATATCACAAAAAACAGCTATTTTAACTTTTATTATTCCAAATTGTAATATATTTGTAATAAAAATATATATTATATATATAAGGAAGTTTCCCAGCCGGAGGTGTTTATGAACATCAAATCAGTTTTAGTGGCAATAGCCTGTTTAAGCCTTTTTTCGTTTGCGCAACTTCCAACTTTAACGGTAAAAACACAAAACAACCAAATGCCTACGGCTACTCAGGTGCAAAACGGCGACCAATTTTGCCCAGCAGGAACTTCAGGCGGCAACAACCCAGGTAACGGCGCAAGCACAGCTGGTACTATGGGTTATATTGAGAAATACATTGTGGCAACAGAGATTGAATTGAGCGGAGCAACTCCTAGTATGTATAATTTCAAAAGAACTTCAACTGCGACTCAAGCCGACTCTATAAGGCTACGCGGGAATTCCACTGCTACTGTTGACAAAAAATCTTTTAGGATTAAATTTGATAAAAAAGTTCCAATGTTTGACAGGCCTGCGGAAAAAAGTTGGGCATTGCTAGCCAACTTCTACGACCCCTCTATAATGCAGAGCTATCTAGCCTTTTACCTAGGTAGAAAACTAGGGCTTGATTTTACACCCAATGGCTACTATGTGAAGCTGAATGTGGCAAACAAAAATGGAGTTTACCTGCTCACCGACCAAATTCAGAGAAGCGAAGCTAGCGTCAATATAGATAAAGAAGGTGGCTGGCTTGCAGAGTTTGATTATCACTGTGCCGTTAGCAGAGAAGACCAAAAGAGATTTTATCACACAGGTTCCAACAGATACAATCTGAATACAAAAATAAGGGAACCGGATTTAGACGATTTGCCGCTGAACTCAAGCAGGCAACCAGACGGAACCTGTTTAGACTTTGTTAAAAACGACCTTAACAAACTTCTAGACAAAATGAAAGAAAATAACTGGCCAAATAACGGCTACCGCGATTATATTGACCTAACCAGTTATGCAAAATATATTATGATTCAATTATTTATGGATAATCAAGATTGGAACGGTATGGCGAGCAACAGCACTTTGTTAGGTTCAACTTACGCTTATAGAAACAAAGGCGAAAAAATCAAAGCTGGTCCGCTTTGGGATTTTGACTTAGCCTGTGGTACAGCGATGAGTATGTGGGGAGGTGGACAATTTTTTAACAAAGACATAACTGAGCAGTTGGAGCCTCGCCACGATTTCTATAAGAGGATTTTTGACGACCCTGTATTCCAAGCCAGATACAAAAAAATATGGAATGACAATAAATCGGTTTTTGAGAGAGTAGGTACTACCGTTATAGATTCCATAACTAATTATGTAGCCAGCAGCATGGCAGGCAATGTAGCTAGTGGTGTTAGCGGTGTTACGGAACAGTCGTATAGGCAGCACACTGGTAATCTGAAAAGTTGGTGGGCGAAACGCATAACTGCTTTTTCAAATAGAGTGAACCAGATGAACGGCACTGATGTTGCGGAATCGGCTGTAGCCGCAGACCTTATCAATAGCAAAATGACTTGCAAAGAGGCTGTGGCTGTGAGCAGCAGCAGCAAAGCTAGCAGTAGCAGTGCAAATAACGTTGTTAGCAGCAGCAGTGCAAATAATGTGGTTAGCAGCAGTAGCAGACCCAGCAGCAGCAGTGCAAATAACGTTGTTAGCAGTAGTAGCGTGAATAACAACGGGCAGGCACTTACTTGCTCAAATCTTCAATCAAGTGTTGAGAAAGGCGGTACCATAGCTGTACCCACTTTAACCTGCGGCAATGGAGCCGCTGCAACTGACACTGTTTGGAATGGTCGCGGATCAACAGGTTGGACAGTGAGGATAGATACACAAACCCAATCCTATAACATAAGCGTTACCGCTACTTGTGGCTCGCAACGCAATTTGCAAGCACAGTGCGGCACAGTAGTAGTAGGCGCACCATCACCGGAATCGTCTTCAAGTTCGGAGGATCCCACTCCGATAGTGCCTAAGCAAACAGTGCTCAGCATTCGCGCGCAAGCAATAGGCAACACAGTCGTACTTGAAAACCTGCCGAGCAACACAAAAATAGAAATGTATAGCTTGCAAGGAAAACGCGTATATTCAACCAATTCTGGAAATTCTGAGACTCTGAGAATTCAGCTTCAGACAGGAATTTACATAATGCGTGCAACGCTTGGAAGCGAGAAAAAGATGCACCGTTTGGTTGTAAAGTAGTGAACGGGGAATATATGAACAGCACGTTAAAATCAACTCTAATGGCAGTAATCTGCCTTAGCGTTCTTTCGTTTGCCGCTCTTCCAGAAATTAAGATAACTACAAAGGATAATGCAAACCCAGACGGCGGCGGTGGTGGCGGCGATTGGGGTGGCTGGGGAGGTTGGGGTGGCTGGGGCGGCGGTGCTACATCGTACACTTATTACAACGTGACTGGTTTCCAAGTGAATGACCAAAGCAATTCCAGAAACGATATAAACAGAAATGCAAATGCCGATTCAATAAAGGTACGCGGAAATTCCACTGCGGCTGCAGCCAAAAAACCATACAGAGTGAAATTCGGTGAAAAGGTCTCTCTCTTTGGCAAAGAACCTGCAAAAAGCTGGATTCTTTTAGCCAATTTCTACGATGCCACATTCTCGCTGAACGAAATGGCTTTTGCGCTAGGTCACCGCTTGGGGCTTGAATTCACGCCAACATCTCAACTCGTGGATTTATCCATAAACAACCAATATAAAGGCATTTACCAGCTCACAGAAAAAATCCAGTCTAATAAGGGAAGGGTTGATTTAAGAGAAAAGCATAGAGGCTGGCTTGTTGAATTTGACTACCACCAGCCCGATGCTGATGAGCGTTCTAGTTATTTTACCACGAGCAAGTACGACCTAACCACATTCATAAAATTTCCAGAGCTAGACGATACCATACCTAATAGACCAACTTCGTATTTGGATTATGTAAAAACCGACCTCAACAATTTAGTCAATAAAATGGCAGAAAATGGATTTCCCAACAATGGTTATCGCGATTTGATTGACCTTGAAAGTTTTGCCAAATATGTGTTGATTCAATTATTTTTGGATAACTCCGATTTCAACAGCAAATTTCAAAACGGAGCCTTGCCTGGCTCAAATTACGCATATAGAATAGACTCAAGCTCTTGCTCAAAAATTAAAGCAGGTCCGCTCTGGGATTTTGATTTGGCAATAGTTACAAAATCCAGCCATCCCCGTCACGACTACAACAACTACAGAGAAACCATAACTCCCACCCAAGCTTTCTACAAAAGGCTTTGGGAAGACCCTGTGTTCAAAGCCAAATACAAAAGAATTTGGATTGAAAACAAAAGCAATTTCCAAGCAATGAGTAGCTTTATAGACTCCATAAAAACCGTCGCAGAAGGCAGCGTTAATAATAACACATGGAACAGCGGCACCCTGAACACTCAAACATTCAACACCGAAATCCAAAATCTAAAAGGTTGGCTGAACAACCGCATAAATTGGGTTGACCAGCAAATAGGCTCCAACTTAAACGGAGTTGACGGCCAACTGGGAATAGACGGTAGCAAAGACATTCCAGAATCCATCCCTGATGTTTGCCAAGGCACAACCCCAATTATAGTACAGCAACCAAAAACCAACAACCTTAATAGTAACACAAGAATAGAAATATATAACCTTCAAGGAAAACTTATATACACATCATCGGGAAAATCCTTGAACCTAAGTTCAGACAATTTGCAAATTCCGGTTCAGACAAAAGGAATCTACATAATGCGAACAACACACGGCTCTGAGAAAAAAGTACAACGTTTGGTTATTAAATGAAAACCCTAATTGCTATAATCTCCCTCAGCGTTTTTGCTCTGGCCGCCCTCCCAGAGCTTAAAGTCAGCACCAAGAATGGTGCTGCCATAAACTCTCCTGCGGCAAATTTATATTCGCAGTCTCAGCAAAATGCCAACAACTGCCAGAACCACCTTATTTTCGTTCACAATTACGTTCCTATGGAACTTACTCTTACAGATGCTGCTCATCCAGAAAACAACATTTCTGTATCTGGCTACAAGGATTCCATCCGCGGGCGTGGGAACTCCACTTGGGCAGGGGACAAAAAGCCATACAGAATAAGATTTGATGAGCATAAATCCATGTTCGGAAAAACAAAAAAACACAAAAGCTGGGCACTACTCGCAAATTGGTACGACCAAACTTTTGCCTTGAATGCAGTTGGGTTTGAACTCGGCAAACGTATAGGGATTCCGGGTACGCCAAATCAGTTCCTCGTGGATTTTTATTTAAACAATGAATACAAGGGAATTTACCAAATAACAGACCTAGTCCAAGTGAACAAAGGCAGGCTGGAAATAGACGAAAACGAGGGCTGGCTTGTCGAATTTGACTACCACTGTCCTAGCAAATCAGACGAAATTGATTTCGCCACCGATTACCCGAACTCGCCTTCTGGTTCCAAACTGCACACATTCATAAAATCTCCAGAAGATTTACCACAACTATCCGACTACAATTTTGTGAAAAACGAAGTAAACAACCTTACGAAGACGATGTTTTCTGTGCAGGGTTTTCCAAAGAACGGCTACCGAGATTTGGTGGATTTGGAAAGTGTTGCTAAATACTTAATGCTTGAGCAGTTCTTGGACAATTTTGATTTTAACAACAAGTCAAACAATAGCGGTTTTCCGGCATCAAACTTTTTTCATAAAGACAAAGGTTGCAAAATCAAGGCAGGGCCAATTTGGGATTTGGATTTGACAGCGGGAGTGGAATATAACTCTTTCCCCAAACACTTTACAACTGATAAAACTCCTGTAAAGCCTAGGCACGCGTTTTACCAGAAATTTTTTGAAGATACCTTATTCTTGATTAAATTTAAAAAGAATTGGATTAAGTATAAGCCAGATATTGAGGCAATGCCTATGTTTATTGATTCAATAGCCGCCGCCGTGGAAGGTTCGGTAGTGAGGAATTTTGAGCTTCAACTTGGTAGCAACAAAACTTGCAATGATAATAATACCAATACTTGCACTCGTGGAGCAGGTGGATTTGACAGGATGCCACCGCTTGTGCTGGGAAATTTGCAGGCATACAAAAATGAGGTTGAAAAGTTGAAAACTTGGTGGGGCAAAAGAATTACTTTCTTTCAGCAAGAAATTGACAAATGGAATATAGACCTCAATAAAGATATTATAGAAGAGCCACCCAGCGGTTGCGTGGAAAAATCTTCCAGCAGCTCCAGCAGTTCCAGTGAAGACGTATCTTCTAGCTCCGAAGAAGACCCAACACCTATTCTCTCTGGTGCAAATACCAAAACCATTACCCTCTCAAATCTACCCAAAGGCTCAAAAGTAGAAGTGTACAACTTGCAAGGCAAACTTGTATATTCAGCATATCCTGAAAATCATAAAATCCTGAAAATCGGGGTTCAGACAAAAGGAGTGTATATAATACGAGTTAAGCAGGGAAACTCAGCGTCCACCTACCAAAATAGAATCTACCTTAATTGAAGGTTGCCCAACAGTGACAGGAACGTGACCGGAGCTTGCTCCGCACATTCCGGCTGCAAGTTCAAGGTCACTCCCTACCATGCTTATTTTTGGCAAAATCTCGTGCCCAAGCCCAATGAGCGTTGCTCCACGAACCGCATCGCCTAGTTTGCCGTTTTTAATTTCGTAGCCCTCTTCCACTGCAAAATTGAATTCTCCCGTTGCCGGATTAACAGAACCGCCTGCCATTTTTGCCGCGTAAAGCCCGTTATCAACGGTGGCTAACATATCTTGCAGGCTTGAATTGCCTGGTGCTATGAATGTATTTCTCATTCTGCTAACAGGGGCGTATTTGTAAGATTCTCTTCTTGCACTACCGGTTAAGGGAAGCCCCAATTCCTTGGCTCCAACTCGGTCGCTCAAAAAGTTTTTCAAAATTCCATTTTCAATCAACACGGTTTTTTGAGTTGGGGTACCCTCATCGTCAATTTCAAGGCTTCCCCACGCTCCGCTCAAAGTTCCATCGTCAATGGCACTTAGCACTTCTTGTGCTACTTTCTCTCCCAATTTTCCGCAAAAAGGACTTGCCTGCCTTCTCACGGATTCTGTTTCCAGCGGGTGGCCGCAAGCCTCGTGAAAAATAACCCCACCAAAAGCGTTTCCCATAATAACGGGCATTTGCCCGCCTTTTACGTAAGGAGCTTTCAACATTCTCAAAGCTCTTTCTGCACAGGATCTTGATAATTCTTTAACAGGCAAGTTATCCATAAATTCAAGCCCGCCAAGCGCACCGGGACCTTCGTGCGCGGATGCTCGTTCTGAGTTTTCGCCTGCTGTTGCATTTACGGAGAATCTAGTTCTAGCTCTATTGTCGCAAACTTGCAAACCTTCGCTATTCCATATATTTATTTTTTGCTCGGCATCTGCAATAGAGGCTTCTACCTGCAAAATTTTTGAGTCTATTCTAGCCGCTGAATTTGCCGCAAACAAAAAATCTTTTTTATATTCCTGCCCAAATTTGCGGGGGTCTTTGAAACTGTCTTTTATGTAAGATATATAATTTTGCTCTTTGCCAAACTGAAAATTAGCCTCTCCTTTTTTATTTTTTGAAATGGATAAATTCTTAGCTATGTTCATAAGCACTTCTTCTGAATCATCGCTTGTGAAGCCGTAAAGAACCTCTGTTCCATACAACATTCTAATCCCAATTCCATAAATTATGGAAGCAGATGCGCTCTCTATTTCGCTGTCTTTGAGCGCCAAATGCGTTTTTCTCGTTTCTTCTTCGTAAATCTCGGCAAAATCCGCCCCCGCCTCAAGGCAAAAGTCCAGAATTTTCTTTGGTAAGGATGGGTGCATAAGGGGAATTTAGAAAAATTTTCTACATTTCACACATGAAATTAATGCGTTCTATTTCGGGCATTCGCGGCATTGTTGGGAATACTCTCACTCCGCAAACTGTGATAAGCCACACAAAGGCTTTTTTGGATTTGCTAAAGGCAAAGAGAATAGTCATAGGCAGGGATTCTCGCCCAACGGGAGTCAATATAGCCGAAATGGTTTGCGGAGTTTGCACTTTGTGCGGAGTTGAGGTTATGGATGCCGGCCTTGCCACCACTCCAACTGTGGAGCTTTTGGTTGAGCAGTTCAAAGCCGATGGCGGAATAATAGTGACCGCAAGCCACAACCCAATTGAATGGAATGCCTTGAAGTTTTTGAACAGCAGGGGAATGTTTTTAGGACCAAGCGAAGCTAAAGAACTCTTTGCAAAAGCAGATGCCTTTGGAAAAAAAGAGAGCATATCTAATAGCGATGACTTACACATAAGAGCGACCATCGCACTGCCTTATGTCGATACGCAAAAAATAAAGGAACGCAAATTCAAGGTTGCCGTAGATGCCGTTAATGGAGCGGGTTCTTTTGCCCTGCCAAAATTATTAGAATCGCTGGGCTGCGAGGTTGTTAAAATTCACTGCGAGCCAAATGGGATTTTTCCAAGGGGTGCAGAGCCTTTGCAAGAGAATTTGAGCCATTTGAGCAAGGTGGTTAAAGAGAATAAGTGCGATATAGGTTTTGCGCTAGACCCAGATGCAGACCGTTGCGCCATAGTTAGCGAAAGGGGAGAGCCTATTGGTGAGGAATACACTTTGGCAATAGCGGCAGAAACGGTTTTGGAACGAGATGCAAAACCCCTTTCCATAAATTTATCCACCTCTAGAATGTGCGAAGATTTGGCGGAGAAATTTGGAACAACGTGCTACCGAGCCGCCGTGGGCGAGATAAATGTGAGCTTGGATATGATTGAGCACCACTCTGTGGTTGGCGGCGAGGGCAATGGGGGAGTTATTCTGCCCGCTTTGCACTACGGGAGAGACTCTTTGGTTTCTGCCGCTTTGGTTTTGGATTTGTTCGCAAGGCAGAGCATAAAAGTTTCGGACTGGGTTAAAAACCACCCTTCTTATGCAATGCTCAAAAAGAAGTTTGAAATAAAAAACGATGTTTCTTTAGCTATGGAAAAGGCAGAAAAAGCCTTTGCGGATTGGAAAGCAGACAAGCGAGACGGCTTGTGGCTTGGCAAGGAAAAGAGCTTTGTGCATTTGAGAGCCTCCAACACAGAGCCTGTTATTAGGATAATTGCCGAAGCCCCCACGCTAAATGAAGCAGAAACGCTTTGCAAAAGGGTAGAGGCGTTGATATGAACCATTGTCTGAACCCCGATTACCCGAATATATAATAACGCCCATATACAAATGCCTTACCAAATGTCGGTTATACATATTTCCCCCGATTAATAGGATTAACACGATTTCACAATGATACGTAAAATAACACAATGATACGATTTGTAGGGGCGTATTGCATACGCCCTAAATGTGAACCCCGACATTCAAATTTGCAATGACAATGTTGCGAAATGCAAATATGGGGCGTAATCATACGCCCCTACCCTATAACAATGGCAAAAAAAATTCTACATTCGCAACACAATTACCAATTACAAAATACCAATTTACCAGAACAATAAAAAAACGCCCATATACAAAACCATTACCAAATGTCTGTTATACTTATTTCAACAGCAGTATAAAGTAAACACCCTGCCCCAAAATACCAGACCACCAGCAGTATAAAGTAAACACCCCCCCTCCCCCCCTAACTCTTGAAAAATTCCTCCTCATTTACTATATTTACTTATGTGCGTTTTTGCTTATTTTTCGCATACTGTCTAAAAATCTTCAAATTGCCCTCTTCACAAATCGTTTTTTAATTTATATTATTACATAACATTAACAAAACACACAAAGGCGTGTGTTCTTCATAGGGGCAATTCACAAGGGTTGCTTCT